>NZ_JBQFOD010000008.1:0-189742 GCF_056533095.1 Ruegeria sp. H3
CCGAAACCTCATCTGCACATGCCCACCCATGACCGAATACATGGAAGCCGCAGAGTAAAAACACCCCCCCAAGGGGGGGCACTTTACGGCTTGAAATCTTTGGGCACACCAAAAGGCGGTGTGTCCACGTTCGTGCCTGTTAGGGCGTTCAGGAACGCAATGAGTGCGTTGATTTCCGTGTCGGTAAGAACCACCGGGGAAATGTCGATTGTGTTGCGCACCCGCTGCATTTCGAACCGGTCTTGCCAGACGACAAAATCCGCTTTTTGCAGCCAAGGAACCTCGGGCAGGGCCGCCGAGTCCGGCATCCAGTTGGAAAGGCTGGCCTGCGGGTTCAAATGGTGGCGGATCATCGTGTCCAGATCTGGAAAAGCCCCGTTATGGCCATAGGGTGCGGTCAGCGTGACGTTGCGGAGCATCGGGGTGCGGAAGCGATAAGCATCCTCGATCCGATTGCTTTCGCCCATGCGGCCCACGTCGCGGGCGTATGGGTCCCATTGGCGGGTTCGTCCAGGGCCAAAGGGAGGCAGGCCCAAAGCGTGAAATTGCTGATCCGTCATGAAAGGGCCGGAATGGCAGGTCGCGCAATTGGCCTTGCCATAGAACAGGCTCATACCGTCTTTCTGAGCGTCCGTGAGCGCCGTGGCATCACCCGCCAGGTACCGATCAAACGGGCTGTCGGTGCTGCGCCATTCGATGGCCATGAACGCGGCCAGAGCATTTGCAATCTGTGTGATCGTGATGTCTTCGGTATTTTCGACTTGGTCGAATGCCTTAATCATAGCCGATCCGTAACGCGGATTGGTGCGGACGCGTTTGGCCAGAATGGGCCAGCCCAGATCGATCCGGTCGGCCACCGCTCCGGTCACCTGATTTTCGCCGACATTCCCGGCCATCTCGAATTGCGACGTCAAGGGAAACAGCGCCTGCGCAGCGAGTAATGAGTTCAACCCTTCGGGCAACCATTCCTGCGCCGGTGAATTGAAGCCGTTGCCGTAGACATCTGATATGCTCAGGCGGCCATCGTGAAACACTGTGTGGATGTCCTTAGCGCCGAGGTTCCACAGCCCAGGTGAATTGCGGGGAATGCGCTTGCGGATTCTATCGATCCCAGTGCCGGGTGTGCGATCCGGGCCCAGACCCTCACCACCTTCGCCTATGCCTAAAGACAGCCCATCCGAGGTACCGAAATCTGGGTGATGGCAATGGGCGCAAGAGATGTTCTGGTTGCCCGACAGAATCGGATCGTAAAACAGTTGATGACCAATAGCGGCCTGTTCCATATCAAAGGGTATGAAATCAGCATCCGTCAGCGGGCGCGGCAAATCCTGTGCCGCTGCAGCCCCGGCCAGAAGGAAAGCAACCCCATGCGTCAGTTTGTATATGCCCTTTGCCTGTTCGCATCCCCGGCGTTGGCCGAGTTGGAACAGGCGCGCGACATGATGGAAGCTGGGGAATTTGAGGCCGCGCGTGAGGAGCTGTTGCCAGCGGCGCGGTCCGGCAATGCCGAGGCGGAGGAATTGATCGGCGTGATGTACGGGTTGGGGCTGGGTGTCGAACAAGACTATGAACGCGCGTTCGAATGGTATCTGCGCGCCTCGATGAAGGGGCATCCGGGGGCACAGTCGGGTGTTGGCTGGTATTACGAACTGGGTCTGGGCATGCCTGCGCCCGATCTGGTGCGGGCCTATATGTGGTACACGCTCAGCGCCATTGGCGGCGATCCCGATGCCGCGATCAGCCTTGAGGAAGTGGTCAAGAAGATGTCGCCGGAGCAGATCGAAAGGGCGCATGTGCTGGTGAACGACTACAAGGGTTGGATGTACCCGTTTCGGTGAGGGCCGGGCCTTAGGGGCCCGACCCGTTAGCTTAGTTCAGGTCCGCATCGCGCGATGCGTTGACATCGGCCTCAGCCGCTGCAACTGCATCGGTCAGCGCAACAAAGATCTCATCACCGCGGGCAACGTTGGACTGGAACCAGTCATAAACCGGAGTAGCGGCTTCTTTGAACGCGGCCTTCTGGTCGGGTGTCAGAACATAGAGGTCACCGCCACCGGCGACGAAGTCTTCATAGGCCTGAATCGACTTGCGCTTGGGCGAGGCAAAAGTGGCCTGTTGCAGCGCATAGAAGCCGTCAACGACGACGCGGCGCATATCCTCGGGCATCTCCTGAAACTTCGCGTTGTTCATCCACCAAAGGGCGCCCATATAGGCGTGGCCGTCCAGCGTGACATATTGCAGGCCCGCATCCGGGAATTTCATGCCCATGATATCAGTGATGCCGTTTTTAGAACCCTCAACAACGCCAGTCTGGAAGCTGGTGAACAGTTCAGGCCACGGGATCGGGGTGGGCGATGCACCCAGCGCCTTGACCAGTTCCTGCGGCAGGTCGGCAACCACGGTGCGGATTTTCAGACCGTCCATATCGGCAGGTTCAGCGATGCGGCGCTGCGTGTTGGCAAAGTTGCGCCAGCCGCCGGTGTTGCCGATGGTCATCAGACGGATCGCGCCGCCGGAATCCTCCAGCGCCATGTCACGCATGGTACGGGTGAAGTCGCCGGACAGGACATGTTCCGCAATGCGGTCATCGGCCATCAAATAGGGCAGGTCCAGAACCTGCACGTAAGGAAAGATGCCGGACGCGCCGCCCGAAGTTGAGATATAGATATCAATGGTACCGTCAGCCACACCTTGCAGGCATTCCGCACCGTTCGAACACAGCTGCGTGCCGATGAACAGTTCCACTTCGATGGCGCCGTTTGATGCGGCCTCGACATAGTTTTTGAAGACGACCAGACCGTCATAGTCCTCATCGTTTTCGTTCGAGTTGGCCGTGGCACGCAACGTGTAATCGGCTGCGGTTGCCGCTATGGCAGATGCCGCCACCAGTGACGTGGCCACCGCTGCGGTTTTGATGAAGTTTCTGAGCATGCGTTTCCTCCCTATGGGTCTCAGTTAGTTTGCAAATCCCGTTATCCTCGGGATCGTCATGGATATTGCGGGGATATAGGTGATCAGAAAGATCACGATGATTTCAACGGCCAGGAACGGCAGAATGGCCTTGGCGATGGTCTCGACCTTCTCGCGCGATACGGCAGCGGCCACGAACAACACCAGCCCCATAGGTGGCGTGGCCAGGCCAACCGTCAGATTGACGCTCATGATGATCGCGAAATGGATCGGATCGACGCCGAGGCTGGTAAAGATGGGGCCAAGGATCGGACCAAGAATGATGATCGCCGGGCCGGCATCCAAGAACATGCCGACGACAAACAGAAGCAGGTTGATCAAGAACAGCAGGATCAGTGGATTCTCCGACAGGCTGAGGATCAGCGAGGCCAATTGTTCTGGCGCGTGGCTGAGGCTGACAACGGTTTTGAACGCCATCGCGGCACCAACCAGCAGCAGCACAACGGCCGAGGTTAGACCGGCATTGCTGAGGATCTCGGGCACCTCTTTCAACGTCAACGTTCGCAGGACAAAAAAGCCGATGATGAAGGCATATCCTACAGCCACGGCGGCGGCCTCGGTCGGGGTGAAGATACCGCCCAGAATTCCTCCCAGAATGATCACCGGAGTCAGCAGCGGGAAAAACGCTTTGAGGCTGGCCTGACGCCGTTCACCCCAGGTGTATTTGCGGCTGGCGACGGGGAAGTCATACTTGTCGGCCATGAATTTGATCATCAGCATCAGGCCGACGCCGACCATCACGCCCGGCACAATACCGGCCAGGAACAGTGCCGCGACGCTTTCGCCCATGACATAGGCGTAGATGATCATGATGCCCGAGGGCGGGATGATCGGGCCGATCACAGAACTCGCCGCTGTAATTGCTGCGGCGAATTTGCGGGTGTAGCCCTGTTTTTCCATCGCTGGGATCAGCATCGACCCAAGGGCCGAGGTATCAGCCACCGCCGATCCGGAGAGGCCCGCGAACAGGATCGAACTCAGCACGTTCACATGTGCCAGACCGCCGCGCAGATGGCCCATCAGCGCCTGGCTGAACTCGACCAAGCGGATGGTAATGCCGCCGCGGTTCATCAACTCTCCGGCCAGCATGAAGAAGGGGATCGCCATCAGCGGAAAGCTGTCCATGCCATTGTAGACATTGCGATACAGCAGCGTGATGTCGTTCGTCTGGCCGTTTAGCCAAAGCAGGATGCCAGGTGCGGCCAGCAAGGCGAAGAAGACCGGCAGGCCGATGATGAGGAAAACCAGGAATGTGGGCAGGAACCAGATCAGCATTTATTCAGCCCCCGCTGGCGCATCAGGAATTTCAGGCAACAGATGTCCGCCACCCATGAGGGTCACGACTGAACGCAGGACCAGCTCGATATTTACAGAAATCAGCAGGATGATCCCCACCAGCAGTGAGGCCATCATCCAGCTGCGCGGGATGCGATACCATTCGTCGAACCCGAGGGAGGTGGGCAGGTACAAAGCAGCAGTCGCGAATTTGCCGCCAAATCCGGTGACCTCGGACCATCCGATATTAACGGCGACCAGCAACACCGCCAGTGAGACCACCAGCAGGAACAGGGTCAGCACCTGCCCGACAACGCGCGGCAGCATCAATGGCACCATGTCGATGGCTACAAAGCCACCGCGCCGAAAGGCGGTGGGGGCCATCAGGCCGGTCATCCACAACATACAGAATCGCGCGGCTTCATCCGGCCAGGGCAGAGCATTGCCCAGCACGTATCGAAAGAACACCTGAATCAGGATCGCGATCACCATCAATGCAATCGCAACGACGCCAACCGCGCGGCCCAGGCGCAGCGCGGTTTCGTTCACGAATGCAATCGGCGCAAGCACCGATGCCAGTCCGCCCATGCGGATCCTCCCTTGTGCAGCCGCAGGTTTCTCCTGCGGTCGTCAGATCGCGCTTAGTGTTGCGCGAATTGGCCGAGTTTCCCGGCATAGAAGGTCAGCGCGTCTCCATCGCTCATGCTGGCCTTCAGGACTTTGCCCACCACGATCACATGATCGCCCGCATCGTGATAGGCATGTTGTTCGCATTCAAACCGCGCCAGGCAATCCGACAGCAGCGGCGTACCATTCTCGCAGCGCTCATGTTCGATCTCACGCAGGGCGTGGGCGTCTTTGGAGCACCCAAAGCACAGCTCTGCCTGTTCGGACGATAGCACATGTACGGTGAAATGGCGGGCCTTGTGAAAATAGGGAAAACGGCGTGAGTTGCGATCGCCTGCCCACATGATCAGCGGCGGGTCCAGTGACAGGGACGAAAAGCTGTTCGCGGTGATGCAGACCGGGCCATCCGCGCTGTCGCAGGTTACGATGGTGACGCCCGTGGCAAAGCGGCCAAAGGCGTCGCGCAGGGTGCGGGTGTCGTCCTTGTGGGGAACGAATGTGCGGGTCATGTCCTTTGAGATGGCGTTCATCATGGTACCTCATGCCCCAGCGCCGCCTCATAGAGGCGATACCAGCTTTCACGATCCAGTTTAACTTTCAGAGCGTCCGAGATGGTTTTGATGCGACTCAGGTTATTGGTGCCCAGAACCGGCAGGATATTTGCCGGATGAGCCAACAGGAACGCCACGGCCACGGCAGCGCGATCCACGCCGAACGCGGCTGCGATCTCATCCGCGACGACACCGACGGGCGGGTTCCCGGCCATCAGAAGACCGCCACCCAGAGGCGACCATGCCATGATTGGTTGCCCATGCTGCTGGTGAAAGGCCAGATCGCCATTGGTGAAGGGGCTGATCTCTCCCAGAGAGATCTCGATCTGGTTGGTGACCAGTTGTGTTTTCATCGCCGATTGCAGCAGCGACCAGTCCCAGGGGCGGAAGTTCGACACGCCGACCGCGCCGACCTTGCCGCTGGCAACAACTTCATCTAGCGCGGCGCCGGTCTCATGGTGGTCCATGAACGGGTCGGGGCGGTGGATCAGCAGCAGGTCGATATGATCAATCGCCATTTCTGTCAGCGATGTGTCGACTGATTTCAAAATATGGTCACGCGATGTGTCGTAATATTTGACCTTGGCATCCGCATACCGGCCCATCGGCGCGATGATGTCGCACTTGGTGACGATTTCCATCCGCTTGCGCAGGCTGGGATTGGCGCGCAAGGCATTGCCCAGAACAGCCTCAGCAGCGTAGCCGCCATAGATGTCAGCCTGATCAAAGGTGGTGATGCCCTGATCCAGACAAGATTGAATCTTAGCCTCGACATGACCCACGGACGTATCGCTGTCATCGCCCAGCCGCCACATGCCATAGACAAGGCGGCTCATTTCCAGCGTGTCGGATAGTTTCACACGTTGCATCAGCGACGAACTCCGTTGCCCAGCGGGGTCGCCGGGGATGTTGCAGGCACGCGCCCATAGGCTTCGGGCAGCGAGCAGGTTTTCAGGTTGGGCATCACGCGGGCACCAAAATGCTTGGCTTCGTCCATGTGCGGATAGCCTGAGAAGATGAAAGCGCGGATGCCCATCTTCTGGTATTCTTCGATCTTGCTCATCACCTGATCGGTCGAGCCCACCAGAGCCGCGCCACAGCCGGAACGTGCCCGGCCCACGCCCGTCCACAGACCCGGCTCGACATAGCCATATTCGTCCGCCAGATCGCGGTTCTTGGCCTGATGCGCCACGCCCAGCGAGGTGGAATCCAAGGCCCGTTCCCGGATCGCGCGACCATATTCGTCATCCAGCTTTGAGACAATGTAATCCGCATATTCCTGTGCCTCGGCCTCGGTATCGCGGACGATCATGTGGACGCGCAGGCCGTAATCCAGCGTCCGGTCGTAATTTTCGGCGACCGCGTGAACGGCCTTCATACGCTCGGTCAGCTGGTCCTTGGTTTCGGGCCACATCAGATACACATCGCAATGCTCGCCACACAGATCCAGCGCTGACGGAGAATACCCTCCGAAATAGAGCAGCGGCCCGCCAGTCTGATACGGCTTGGCCGGATCGGTGGTCAGGCCCGAGAAGTTATAGACCTCACCCGCATGATTGATCTCATCCTGCGTCCAGGCCTGTTTCAGGATCTCGACCACTTCGCGCGAGCGCTGATAGCGGAACGCGCTACCGGCTTTCTCACCGGGGAAATCTGAGGAGATGATGTTGACCGTCAGCCGACCCTTCAGCATGTGGTCCAGCGTCGCAATGGTACGGGCCAGCATGATCGGCTGCATCTCACCGCACCGCACGGCGGCCAGCAGGTTGATCTTTTCGGTGATCGGGGCGCAGCCGGCGACGAAACTCAGCGTGTCCTGACCGACCTGATAGGACGAGGGGCACAGGATGTTGCGGAACCCCTGCGCTTCGGCCTCTTTGACGATGCCGGAACAATGATCCCAGCTCGAACGTAGATTGCCGTCAGGTACGCCAAGAAACTGGTAGTCATCCGAGCAAAGTGCTGCAAACCACGAAACCTCGGCCGCATCCAGATCGGGGGATGTGATGGGGACGATGGTCATTTGATTCACACTCCGTACATCTTTGACTTTCCTCTTGCGTAGCAAGCGCATTGATGTAGATCAATAGTGTATCAATTTTTCCTGCGACCCAGTGAAGCGCGCGCAAGTGACCACGACCAACCGAAACCCCAATGCCTTGCCGATCTATGTTCAGATCGCAGAGCTACTGATCCGCGAAATCGCGGCAGGTCGCATGATTGATGGCGAGCGTCTGCCGCCGGAACGGGACATGGCGGCCGAGCTAAAGGTTTCGGTCGGGACGTTGCGAAAATCGCTCGCCGAGCTTGAGAAAAAAGGCATGCTGGAGCGGATACAGGGCTCGGGCAACTATGTGCGTGAGACGGGAACGCAAAATAGCGTTTACGCAATGTTCCGGCTAGAACTGCCCGAAGGTGGTGGCTTGCCGCGCGCGGATATCCTGTCTGTGGATCAGGTGGAAAAGCCCGCCGATCTGCCCGAATTCGGGGCATCAAGCCGAGGCTCGCGCGTGCGGCGGATGCGCTATCTGAATGACACAATCATCGCGGTCGAGGAGATCTGGCTGGACGAATCAGCCGGTCGGATCGATCGAAGCCTGCTGTCAGACTCGCTCTATCGTTATTATCAGCACCAGCTTGGGTTCTGGATCACGCGGGCGGAAGACAGGGTTTCGGTCGGGAAACTGCCCGGCTGGACGCCCGAGACTTTCACCAAACCTGCCGGGGAAACGGTGGGGTATATCGAGCGGTTCAGCTGGTCGGAAAAGGCGGAACCCGTCGAGTTTTCAAAAACATGGTTCGATCCGGATCGGGCCACCTATGTCCAACGTCTGAAGTAAAAGGAAAACGCATGACCCGGACCATCCACTACGGGCTGATCGGATGCGGCATGATGGGGCAGGAGCACCTGCACAACATAGCGCTGTTGGACGGCGCGCGCGTTGCCGCGATCTATGAACCCGACCCGGATATGGCCCAAGCGGCGCAAACCATTGCGCCCGATGCGGCCATTGTGGCGTCTGTGCAAGAGCTGTTGGCGGTCGAGAATTTGGATTGCGTTGTCATTGCCAGCCCGAACCATCTGCATGTGGACCAGATCTGTGAGATTGCAGAAACGCGCCCTCTGCCATTGCTGGTCGAGAAACCCTTATTTACCAACCCGGCGGATGCCGCGCGGCTTGAGCAGGTGCAGCGGGACTACCCCCATCCGATCTGGGTGGCGATGGAATACCGCTATATGCCGCCCATCGCCGCCTTGATTGATCAGGCGGGTGTGACGGGCGGCGTTCAGATGCTGTCGATCCGTGAACATCGCTTTCCGTTTCTGGGCAAGGTCGGCAACTGGAACCGGTTCAACCGAAACACCGGCGGGACCTTTGTTGAGAAATGTTGCCACTTCTTTGACCTGATGCGTTTGATATTGCATTCCGATCCAGTGCGGATCACCGCCAGTGGCGGGCAGGCAATAAACCACTTGGATGAAAGCTACGACGGTGAGACGCCCGACATTCTGGACCACGGCTATGTGCTGGTCGATTTCGCCAACGGGGCGCGGGCGATGCTGGAACTGTGCATGTTCGCCGAAGGCTCACGCTATCAGGAAGAGGTCACGACCATTGGCCCCAAGGCCAAGATCGAGGCGTTGGTGCCCGGCCCGGGTCGGTTCTGGCCTGATCATTTGGGTGAGCCCCCGGTGCCACAGCTGATTGTCAGCCCGCGTGATCCGAAAGGACCTGTGTCAAAAGACATCCCGGTTGACCCCAAGTTACTGGCGGCTGGGGACCACAATGGCTCGACCTTCTATCAACATCAGGGGTTTCTGGAACTTGTGCGCGGCCAACGTTCTGCGCCGGATGTGTCGCTTCAGGATGGGCTATGGGCGGTGCGCATGGGACTGGCGGCGCAGCAGGCGCTGGCCACAGGAGAGACTGTCCGCTTCGATCTGTGATGCCGATAGGAAACCTGCGTTCCCGATAAACGCGATTTCCGGTGTCGTTTTTGGCATTGGAAAGGTCTTTTTCGCTTGCTGAGAGGTTTTTGAGGCAATAGCTCTGCCCGTGGGACACCCCTCCCCAACGAGGGGCGTGTATCTGGAAGGGTAATACAGATGAGCATTGAACAACCGGCGACGCGGCCGGCTAATCCGCGTTTTTCCTCGGGCCCTTGTGCCAAACCCCCCACATTTGATCTGTCCAAACTGGCCGATGCCGCGCTGGGGCGCTCGCACCGCGCGGCTGTTGGCAAGGACAAGCTGAAGGCGGCCATCGAGGGCACGCGCGAACTGTTGGGCATTCCGGCAGACTACAAGATCGGCATTGTTCCCGCCTCGGACACCGGCGCGGTTGAGATGGCGCTTTGGTCGCTGCTGGGTGAACGCAAGGTCGAGATGCTGGCCTGGGAAAGCTTTGGTGCCGGTTGGGTAACTGACGTGGTCAAGCAGTTGAAGATCGACGCTGAGGTCAAGACTGCAGAATATGGGCAGATCGTTGATCTGACTTCGGTCGATTTCGCCAATGACGTGGTGTTTACATGGAACGGCACAACCTCTGGCGTGCGCGTTCCCAATGGCGATTGGATCGCCGATGACCGTCAGGGCCTGACAATCTGTGATGCAACCTCGGCAGCGTTTGCGATGGACCTGCCGTGGGACAAGCTGGATGTGACCACCTTCAGCTGGCAAAAAGTGCTGGGCGGCGAAGCGGCCCACGGGATGCTGATCCTAAGCCCGCGCGCAGTCGAGCGGCTGGAAAGCTACACCCCGGCCTGGCCGCTGCCGAAGATTTTCCGCCTGACCAAGGGCGGCAAGTTGATCGACGGGATTTTCACCGGCGCGACCATCAACACGCCCTCGATGCTGGCGGTTGAGGATTACCTGTTCGCGCTGGACTGGGCGCGCTCGGTTGGCGGGTTGCAGGGGTTGATCGCCCGGGCCGATGCCAATGCTGGTGCGCTGCATGCGTTTTGCGACCAGAATGGCTGGATTGCCAACCTGGCCGAGGATGCGGCGACGCGTTCGAACACATCCGTGTGCTTGAAGTTCACCGATGCCCGCATTCGAGACGGTGCAGCATTCGCGAAAGCCGTGGCCAAACGGCTTGAGGCCGAGAACATCGCATTGGACATCGGAGCTTATCGCGATGCCCCTGCGGGCTTGCGTATCTGGTGCGGCGGTACGGTCGATACTTCGAACATCGAAGCGATGCTGCCTTGGCTGGCATGGGCTTTTGAGGCCGAGATTGCGGCGCAGTCTGAGGCTGCCTGACTTTTCACCGGGCCGTCCAAGGCCCGGACCTTCCATACAATTCAAGGACCAGAGAACATGGCCCCCAAAGTACTCGTATCTGACAAGCTCAGCGAAACCGCCGTGCAGATTTTCCGCGATCGCGGTATCGATGTGGATTTCATGCCCGATCTGGGCAAGGACAAAGACAAACTGGCCGAGGTGATCGGTCAGTATGACGGTCTTGCTATTCGTTCGGCCACCAAGGTCACACCGACCATTCTGGAGAAGGCCGACAAGCTGAAAGTGATCGGTCGTGCCGGGATTGGTACCGATAATATCGATAAGGATGCGGCCTCGAAAAAGGGCGTGATCGTCATGAACACGCCGTTCGGCAACATGATCACTACGGCAGAGCACGCGATTGCGATGATGTTTGCCGTAGCGCGGCAAATCCCCGAGGCCAGCACCTCGACCCACGCGGGCAAATGGGAAAAGTCCAAGTTCATGGGGATCGAGCTGACCAACAAGACCCTTGGCGTGATCGGGGCGGGCAATATCGGCGGTATCGTCTGCGAGCGTGCGCTTGGTCTGAAGATGAAGGTTGTGGCCTATGACCCCTATCTGGGCGAAGAGAAAGCCGCGCAGATGGGTGTGGAGAAGGTCGAGCTGGACGAGCTGCTGGCGCGTGCTGACTTCATCACTCTGCACGTGCCGCTGACCGACCAGACGCGCAATATCCTCAGCCGTGAGAATCTCGCTAAGACCAAGAAGGGTGTGCGCATCATCAACTGTGCCCGCGGCGGTCTGGTCGACGAAGACGCGCTGGCTGAGGCGCTGCAATCCGGACATGTTGCAGGGGCGGCCTTTGACGTGTTCAGCGAGGAACCGGCCAAGGAAAACGCCCTGTTCAACCTGCCCAACGTGGTCTGCACGCCTCACCTTGGCGCGGCAACGACCGAGGCGCAGGAAAACGTGGCCCTGCAGGTGGCCGAGCAGATCTCGAATTACCTGCTGACCGGTGCTGTGGAAAACGCGCTGAACATGCCCAGCGTTACGGCTGAAGAGGCCAAGGTCATGGGCCCGTGGATCAAGCTGGCCGGACATCTGGGCAGCTTCATCGGCCAGATGACCGATGAACCGATCAAGGCGATCAACATCCTCTATGACGGTGTGGCGGCTGAGATGAACCTGGCTGCGCTGAATTGCTCGGTCGTTGCCGGGATCATGAAGAAGTTCAACCCCGAGGTGAATATGGTCTCGGCCCCCGTTGTGGCCCGCGAGCGGGGTATCCAGATTTCGACCACCAATCAGGACAAATCCGGTGCGTTTGAGGGTTACATCAAAGTGACCGTGGTGACCGAAAAACGCGAGCGTTCCATCGGCGGCACGGTATTCAGCGACGGCAAGCCGCGGTTCATCCAGATTAAGGGCATCAATATCGATGCCGAAATCGGGGCGCATATGCTCTACACCACCAACGAGGACGTGCCGGGCATCATTGGTGCGCTGGGCCAGACCATGGGCGCGAACGACGTGAACATCGCGAACTTTACCCTAGGCCGGTCCGAGGCGGGTGGGGAGGCCATCGCGCTGCTTTATGTCGACGAACCGGTTCCGGCTGAGGCGCGCGCCAAGCTGGCCGAGACGGGTCTGTTCACTCAGATCAAACCGCTGGAATTTGACGTCGCCTAGCGTGTGTTGAGTTTCTGAGACATCCTTTGCCCGCGCCGCCCAAGGCGCGGGTGTTTTCTTTAACAGGCTCTCAATTATAGAGAGCTCGCAGGGTATTCGTTTATACAAGGGTTTTCTATGACTTCCCCGATCTACGCCATTGGTGACATTCACGGGCAGTTGGGCATGTTGCAGTTAGCACTTTCCCGCATTGAGGCAGATGGCGGGCCTGATGCAAGGGTTGTGTTCCTCGGTGACTATGTCGATCGCGGCCCTGACAGCAAAGCTGTGCTCGACCTATTGATCGACGGACAACGCGCGGGTCGGAACTGGATCATGGTCAAGGGAAACCACGACCGCATGTTTGCCCGTTTCGTGCAGGATTGCGAGATCGCAGACAAACATCTGCCGATCACGCTCAGTTGGTTGCACCCGCGTTTGGGCGGACGAGAAACGTTGGCCTCCTACGGTGTTGAAGTCGTCGATAATGACCGCATCTTTCAGGTCAATGAACGTGCTCGCGCGGCGGTCCCGCCCGCGCATATTGATTTCATCAATACCTTGCCGCTGTACCATCAGGAAGGTGAACTGCTGTTCGTCCACGCAGGCATCCGCCCAGGCATTTCACTCGAACAACAATCCGAAGACGATTTGGTCTGGATACGGCGAGAATTTCTGATGGAAACCGAACCTCACCCTTGGCTGGTCGTACATGGTCATACACCGGTTGATGCAGCCGAGCATTGCGGCAACCGGATCAATCTGGATGCAGGTGCGGGTTATGGCCGGTCTCTAGCCGTTGCGGTGTTCGAAGGTCGTCAGTGTTGGCTACTGACTCAAAACGGACGCGTACCTCTGAAACCTATCTTTGGCTGAACCTGTCCTTGAAGTGTTCCCGCAGGGCGTTTTTCTGCACCTTGCCCATCGTATTGCGCGGCAGAGCGTCCATCAGGATCAACTCGCGCGGGTGTTTGAACCGGGCGAGGTCGTTCTGAACCGAGGCCATGATTGCGGTCAGGTCAGGCGACTGGCCGGGCAAAGGCACGATGATGCCCAAAACCGTCTCGCCGAAATCCGGGTGCGGTACGCCGATCACAGCACTTTCCAGCACGCCGGGCTGGTCGTCCAGCAGCAGTTCAAGCTCTTTTGGATAGATGTTGAACCCGCCCGAGATGATCAGGTCCTTGCCGCGCCCGACGATATGGACATAGCCATCCTCGTCCACCCGACCCAGATCTCCGGTGATAAAGAACCCATCGCCGCGCAGTTCGGCTGCGGTTTTTTCAGGCATCTGCCAGTAGCCGCTGAACACGTTCGGGCCGCGCACCTCGATCATGCCGATCTCACCCTGCGGCAGGGTCTCGCCGATGTCCGGATCTGTCACTTTCAACTCGACATCCGGTAGGGGAAACCCGACCGTCCCCGCGCGGCGTTCGCCATCATAAGGGTTCGAGGTGTTCATGTTGGTCTCGGTCATGCCGTAGCGTTCCAGAATACGATGGCCGGTGCGGGCCTCGAATGTCTCATGGGTTTCCGCCAGAAGAGGGGCTGAGCCCGAGATGAACAGCCGCATATGGCTGATCAGATCGCCATTGAATCGATCATCGCCCAGCAAGCGGGTGTAGAACGTCGGCACGCCCATCATCGACGTCGCCTGCGGCATCAGGCGTAGCATCTCATCCAAATCAAATTTCGGCAGAAAGATCATCGATCCGCCCGAGGCGAGGATCACATTCGTTGCCACGAACAGCCCGTGCGTGTGAAAGATCGGCAGCGCGTGCAACAGCACATCTTCGCGCGTGAACCGCCATTCCCGGACCAGCGTTTCGGCGTTTGACAGCAGATTCGCCTGCGTAAGCATCGCCCCCTTTGAGCGTCCGGTGGTGCCCGAGGTGTAAAGGAATGCGGCCAGATCATCCTCAGCCCGGTTCACTGTCTCGAAATGGGTTGGCATGGTCTGTGCGTTTCGCATCAGACTGCCGCTGCCATCCCCGTTCAGTGTTTCTACCTTGGCATTCTGCGCGCTCGCGACAGGGGCTAGCTCAGTCTTATTGACCGCGTCGCAGACAACCAAAGATGCGCCGCTGTTTTCGATGAAATAGGTCAGTTCCGCCGTTTTATATGCGGTGTTTAGCGGCAGGAAGATCAGCCCGGCCTGCGCGCAGGCGGCATAGAGCGCCAGCATCTGCGGTGACTTTTCAACCTGGACCGCAACCCTGTCACCCGGTTTCAGCTCAAGTGCCGTCAGCGTATTGGCGATTTGTGCGGCCATGTTTAGGAATGCGGCATGTGTGATGGTGTGGCCATCGGGCAGGTGTAGAAATGGCGTCTCTTTCCCCGCATGGATGCCGAACAAACGATCGTAAAGCGGGTTGGTCATTGTTTAGTCCCTTCGGTGCGCTGCGCCCTGAACCTGACCGGGAAATCCAAGGCGGACAAGACCCGATACCCGGATATTTCCAGGGCGAAGGCCCATCCAACTCTGGCGAAAATGCTGCACCTGCGATATGCGCAAGGCAGTTTGCCGGAGACCTGAGATGTTTGTTGCCACTTTGCTGACCAACCCCGCTGCGCCCGCGCTGGATACTGCGATGGTCGAGTCTTTGCGAAATGCGTGGGGCGGCGAAGATATTGTCTGGCTCAGCCCCGATGAAGCGGCTGAATTTGGTCTTCCAGCCCGCCCCGACAATCAATGGGAGGTCTGGGCAGACTTGCAGGCCATGGGCGTGGATCTTGTCGTGCAGCCTGTGGCTGGGCGGCGCAAAAAGATGCTGCTGGCCGACATGGACAGCACGATGATCCAACAAGAATGCATTGATGAACTGGCCGACGAGGCCGGTGTCGGCGAGCGCGTCAAAGACATCACCGCCCGGGCCATGAATGGCGAACTGGATTTCGAAGGCGCTCTGATTGAACGGGTTGGCCTGTTGAAAGGTCTGGACGAGGCGGTGATCGATCAGGTCTTGAACACTAGGATCACCTTGATGCCCGGTGGGCGCGCCCTGGTGGCAACCATGCGTGAAAATGGTGGATATGCCGCGCTGGTCTCGGGCGGGTTCACGGCCTTTACCGCGCGTGTGGCCGAGTTGATCGGGTTTGACGAAAACCGGGCCAACACGCTTCTGGCCGCGGATGGCAAACTGACAGGAGAGGTTCAGCGTCCGATTCTGGGGCGCGAGGCCAAGGTTGAATCGCTGGAGCGGATCACTGCGCATTTGGGCATCGCGGAATCGGATGTTCTTGCCGTGGGTGATGGGGCGAATGATCTGGGCATGTTGCATCGCGCCGGAACAGGTGTGGCGCTCCACGCCAAACCCTCGGTCGCAGCAGAGTGCGAGGTGCGGATCAATCATGGGGATCTGACGGCGCTGCTGTACCTGCAGGGCTATTCGCGCGCAGAGTTTGCCGATTCGTAGAACTGAGCTTTCTTTTATTTAACAGATATGTTAAATAGTGGTCATGAACACGCTTCTGACCGCCTTTTCCGCTTTATCCGACGCCACGCGGTTCTCGATTGTCGAGCAGTTGATGGCCGATGGGGAATTGCCTGCCGGTGATCTGATCGACGGCAAAGGCATGTCGGGTGCCGCAATCTCACGCCATCTGAAAGTTCTGCGCGAGGCAGGGCTGATTCAGCAGCGGGTGCAGGGCACGCAGCGTCTGTATTCGGTGCGACCCGAAGGCCTGCGAGCGATTGCGGATTGGACAATCTCGAAACGGCAGTTCTGGGAGAACAGCCTGGATCGTTTGGGCGACATTTTGGAAAGGGAAACCTCATGGCCGACCTGAAACTCGAACGGGAGTTTCCCGTTGACCCCGAAACTCTGTTCGCGTGGGTCTCGGAGGGGGCGAAGCTGTTGCAGTGGTGGGGCCCCGAGGGAATGCATGTGCCCGAGCACAATCTGGATTTCTCGCGCACCGGGCCCTGGTATTCGGTGATGCAGAATGCCGAGGGTCAGCAATACAAGGTCTCGGGCCATGTTACCCATGTCGATCCCCCAAACTCGGTCGGGTTCACCTGGGGCTGGCATGACGATCAGGATCAGCGCGGGGCCGAAAGCCATGTGACCTTCTCCGTCACCGCCTCTGGTACCGGATCACGGCTGGTTCTGGATCACCGCGAACTGGCTGATGCCGAGGCCGCCGCAAACCACAACAAAGGCTGGACATCGTCGCTGCGCAAACTCGAAGCGCAGTGCAAATAGGATTTCATCAGGGAGGAGCGATATGCCCCAATATTTGTTTGTCTACCACGGCGGTGCTGCGCCGCAGTCTCAGGCCGAAATCGACGCCACCATGGCTGCATGGGGCGCCTGGTTTCAGGACATGGGACCGGCGGTCAAGATACCAGGCAACCCGGTCGGGCAGTCCTATACTGTCAGCGCGTCAGGCGTTGCCGAGGATGGTGGCGCAAATCCTGCTTCGGGATTTAGCGTGGTCATGGCCGACACGGTCGAGGCGGCGAATGAAATGGCCAAGGGCTGCCCCATGGTCGTCAGTGGCACCGGCTCGGTCGAGGTGGCTGAGATCCACGAATTCGAGGCTTAAGCTGGCCCGGGAAAACCCGGTGCAGGCCGGATCACGCCACATTCCAGCCCACGGCGGCTGTATTGGATGGCATTCATGAACTTGCGGGTGGCCGGGTGATCGGCCTCCAGTACACCAAGACCGACAAGGATGGCTGCAATCGCGCATTCACTGGCGCGGGTTGTGCCATCGGCTATCTTCAGGGCCACGCCCATCCTTTTCTCGGGGATGATGGCCACAAACACGGCCTCGGCCCCGGTTTTGATCGCGGCGCGGCCATCCATGGCGCGCATCAGCTCGGTGCAGGCACGCGTTTCGCCCGCAACCAGATCCGGATGCTGGATCATGGCCGCCGTCAGCTTCTGCGCGGCATCGCTGGACCGATCCGAGCGATCAGCAGCGGATGCAAACCAAGCCATGGAACGGGCAAGACCCACCAGCGATGTGGCAAAATTCGGCGCCGAGCAGCCGTCAATCCCATAGCCGGGGCTGGTTTCCCCTGTGGTTTCTTCGAATGCAGCCAGGCTGGCCTGCTGAACGGGATGATCGATTTCAAGATATTCTGGCCCGGCCCCCATATGCTGTGCCAAGGTCAGAAACCCGCAGTGTTTGCCCGAACAATTGTTGTGTATCTGACAGGGTGTATCGTCGGCCAATATCAGCCGGTCGCGTGCGGCCTTGTCCGCCGGTTCCTGCGGGCCGCAGCGCAGATCGGGCTCAGACAGTCCTAGATGATCCAGCCAGGCGGTCACGCGATCCGTGTGAATGGCAGCCCCGTTGTGTGACGCGCAGGCCAACGCCAGATGCTCGGAACTCAGCCCGTATTTTGCCGCCGCACCCGACGTGATCAAGGGAAGTGCTTGAATCATCTTGGCGGATGAGCGCGGATAGATCACCGCGTTCGGGTCCCCCCAGCTTTGCACAATCTGGCCGGTATCGTCGCAGATGACAGCGTGGCCCAGATGCAAGCTTTCCAGCAAAGGACCGCGCCACAGTTCTGTCATCGGGATAGGCTGCGTCATCGGGACCTCCGGTTTTTTGCGCAAAATTCTGCCAATCGCCCTTTCGCCTGTGGCGAAACCTGCGTTAGTGTGTGTATGTCGGCAATCATCGGAATGCGCAACTTTCGTAAAGACGAACCGGCAGGGTTCGCGGGGCATTCCGGTGGGTATGAGGTAAAAGGTCGAGCTAGGAGGCTGGACAAATGGGATCAATGCTCGTCCGCGTGATCGCGGGCCTGTGTGTGGCGGGGATGACCACAACTGCAATCGCTCAACAAGCGACAAGCACAAATCGCGTAGCGGCAAAAACCGATTGGAGCGTTTTTGTCGAAGACGATCCCACCGAATGCTGGAGCGTTTCTGCCCCTAAGGAAACCGTGAACACGCGCGGCGGTCGTGTTGTTTCGGTTCGGCGCAGCGATATCCTGTTGTTCGTATTCTATCGCCCCAATGCCGAGGTCAAAGGTCAGGTCACCTTTACCGGCGGCTATCCTTTCGCATCCGGATCGACCGTGAACCTGAATGTGGATGGCAGTGAGTTTGAGCTGTTCACCGAAGGCGAATGGGCTTGGCCGGCAACGGCTGCAGATGACGCTAAGATCGTCACCGCCATGAAACGCGGGACCGAGGCGGTGCTGACCGCACGGTCCGAGCGTGGAACGCAGACCAAAGACACGTTTTCGCTGCTGGGCTTCACGGCGGCCATCGAAGACGCCGAGACGCGCTGCACTAATTAAGTTTCCACCTGCGCGTGTAAGGCCCCGTCATCTGGCGGGGCTTTGTCGTTTTGGCGACCCGTTAGCGTCTTTACGTAATGTCAGCTTTGAATTTGATCCGTATCAATGTCGCGGCCTTCAGAA
Source organism: Ruegeria sp. H3 (assembly GCF_056533095.1). Classification (NCBI taxonomy): domain Bacteria; kingdom Pseudomonadati; phylum Pseudomonadota; class Alphaproteobacteria; order Rhodobacterales; family Roseobacteraceae; genus Ruegeria; species Ruegeria sp. H3. The sequence continues at coordinate 18,707 of NZ_JBQFOD010000008.1, forward strand.
TCTGAACTAATCGGTTCAAGAGAAACGAAGGAGTGAAAGATATGATGAACAAGTCTCTGGTCGCGTTGATGATGGTGTGTGGGGTTCTGTTGACGGCCTGTGAAAACAACGAAGAAACCTATCCAGTTACCGGTGAAGAATGTGGTCCAGATGATCCGGTGAAAAAGCTGGATGCAGCAGACTGCCTTGTTCCACCCTCAGGTGTCTGACACTGCACCGATATTCTCCAGCTAAACGACTGACCGCAGCAACGCCTTTGCTGCGGTCGAATTCAATCGAAGGCTTTCAAAAAAACATGTTAACCTGACCTCGTCCGTTATGAACAGATCGGAGAGGTGGTTATGCGTTTTGTTTTTGTTGCCCTGCTTTTTCCTACTGTCGCGATTGCTGACCCGACACTGGAGTGTTCCAGCGCGAGTTCACAGGTTGAAATCGGATCCTGTGTTGCGGAGATGGAAGACAGGGTCAACGTTGCGCTTGAGATAAGTTATGAACTGGCTGCAGAGGCCGCCCGTGAATTAGACGAGGTCACAGGGCGTGTTGAAGCAAAGCCTGCTCTGGAAACTGCCCAAACTGCATGGGCAAGGTATAGGGACGCGCATTGCGATGCCGTAGGCGCTTCATTCGGTGGTGGATCAGGTACGGGTATCGCAATTACATCGTGCCGGGTGATATTGGGTCGTGCACGTGTTGATGAACTTTTGCGCTTGGCAAATTGATTGGTACGATTCCTTTTGATCTTTGCACGCATTCCTATATAGAGGCGCATCCCAAGCCAGATTCTGCATAGATACGCCCCAAAAGGTACCAGCATGTCGCCCAAAGCGCCGATCACGCAAGACGTTATGACCATTCCCCGCAAACTGCCTGAGGGGAAAGTGAATCTGGTGGGTCTGTCGCGTGATCGCCTGCGTGAGGTGCTGATTGAACATGGCACGCCTGAAAAACAGGCCAAAATGCGCACCGGGCAGATCTGGCAGTGGATTTACCAATGGGGTGTGCGGGACTTTGCCGAGATGACAAATCTGGCCAAAGCCTATCGCGCACAGTTGGCTGAGAATTTCGTTATCGAGATCCCCGAAGTTGTTACCCGTCAGATCTCGGAAGATGGAACTCGCAAGTATCTGTGCCGCATTGCAGGCGGCCACGAGGTTGAGGTTGTTTACATCCCCGAAGAAGATCGCGGCACTTTGTGTATCTCGTCTCAGGTGGGTTGCACGCTGACCTGTTCTTTCTGTCATACCGGGACACAGAAACTGGTGCGCAACCTGACAGCGGCGGAAATTGTTGGTCAGGTGATGATGGCTCGCGATGATCTTGAGGAATGGCCAACCCCCGGTGCCCCTAAGGACGAAACGCGGCTGCTGTCGAACATTGTTCTGATGGGCATGGGCGAGCCGCTTTATAACTTCGAAAACGTCCGTGATGCGATGAAGATCGCCATGGACCCAGAAGGCATTTCGCTGTCGCGCCGCCGGATCACCCTGTCCACGTCTGGCGTGGTGCCTGAAATCGCACGGACTGCCGAAGAAATCGGCTGCCTGCTGGCGATCTCATTCCATGCCACCACGGATGAGACCCGCGACGTACTGGTCCCCATCAACAAGCGCTGGAATATCGAGGAGTTGCTGCAAGCGCTCGCGAGCTATCCCAACGCTTCGAATTCCGAGCGGATCACCTTCGAATATGTGATGCTGGATGGCGTCAATGACAGCGATGAGGATGCGCATCGCCTGATCGAGCACATCAAGCGCCACAATATCCCGGCTAAGATCAACCTGATCCCGTTCAACGAATGGCCCGGCGCGCCGTACAAACGCAGCTCGAACAACCGTATCCGGGCCTTTGCGAACATCATCTATCAGGCAGGCTATGCCTCACCGATCCGCAAAACACGCGGAGAGGACATTATGGCCGCCTGTGGCCAGCTGAAATCGGCCTCCGAACGCGCCCGCAAGTCGCGCAAGCAGATTGAGGCCGAGGCTGGGCTGAACGGCTGAGCTACACTGCCAGCGCCTGTTTTCTGAACTCAAAATTTGTTATATTTGGCCTGTTCGGTTCAGGTCAGGCTCACCTTTGTGCACAAGGCTGTGAGAGGAATGGGTCGTTGTGAACCACAAGCTAAATCCTTGACAATGTCCTGCGCGCGGACCGAACGCAGGCAAACTGTTTTCAGATGGGCCAATACCATGAGCACGATTTTAAAAATTAGTTTCAAAACAATACTCACCGCCTCATTCTCGCTTCTTTTCCATATCGGAGCCGCGAAGGCCGATGACCGCGAGGCACACATCACAATCGAGAACCCTGCTGATCTCAGTAAAGACGAGGCCGAAGAGATTTATCAATCGCTTAGCCGACGTCTGGCACGCGGCTATGCCGGGGCGCGACTTGACCTGATCCGGAATTATCAAAGCTGGGCGCTGTTCAATGACTCGCCTTATGTGTCGGCGACCCACGGTCAACGATATGTGAACAGCTACGCCAATCGCATGGCCCATAACTACGGAGCCATGCAGGACGGAGACGTGTTGCCAGCGGGGTCGGTTCTGGCAAAGGACAGTATGACGGTTACCGATGAGGGTAAGATCTTTCCGGGTGCGATGTTCGTGATGGAGAAGTTGCCGCAGGGCACCAACCCTGCAACGGCTGATTGGCGTTACATCATGGTGCTGCCTGACGGGTCGCTTTATGGCGACACCACAGGATCACGCCCCAATCAGGTTGTTTATTGCCACGAATGCCACGAACAGGTGGCTGAGCGTGATTATACCTTCTTCGTGCCCGACGAGTATCGGATCAAAGCCGAATAGCAGTCAGACTATCCGCGTTGGAAACGCGCCGTGCCGATCACTTCGATCATTTTTTGGCGGACGGGTTCGGGTTGTGCTTCGACAGCATTCAGAACCTCGCGCAGTTCGGCGCGCAACCCGTGCATTTGGTCGATCAGAGAGATCATCATCGACAGGGCATCCGCCTCCATATCGTATTGCTCATGCAACTCGCAGGCCAGTTCCAGCCGGGCGACGTCGATGCTGTGATAGACGACCCCTTGATCCGATTGCTTGGGGATCACGATCTCGGCGGCCAGATATTCGGTCAGACGATCCGAGGTCAGGCGGGTGATGGTGGCGATCAGTTCCTCTTCGGTCAGGGTCATGACGGCATTCCTTTCCGAGGATCATAGCGATGAGCGTCGCGCCATGTTTCCATGAATTGCTTGAGGTCGTTGTCGATCTGGTCGGGCAGGGCGATGGTGAGTTCGATCAGTTGATCCCCGCGTTCAGATGAGCCGCGTTTTTTGACCCCCTTGCCCCGCAGGCGCAAGGTTTTGCCGCTGCTGGTTCCCGCCGGAACGGTGACGTTGACGCCGCCGTCGATCGAGGGCGCGCGGACTTTGCCGCCCAGAATGGCCTCATCAATGCTGATGGGCAGGGTGATGTGGATGTTGTTGCCCTGGCGGTCGAACACCGGATGGTCCGAGACAGAGATCGTGACCAGCGCGTCGCCCGCCGGCCCCTCGCCATAGCCCGGAGCGCCCTTGCCTCGCAGCCGGATGGTCTGGCCCGTGGTGATGCCCGCCGGTATCTTGACCTCGATCCGGTTGCCGTCGGGCAGGGTCAGTTTCTGGCTGGCGCCAAACACAGCATCCAGAAAGCTGATCTGCAGCGAGTAGTTCAGGTTGTGACCCGGCGCGTGGAATTCCTGCGCGCGCTGACTGCCAAACCCACTGCGGCCACGCATGAATTCAGCGAAGATGTCTGACATATCATCCGGGTCCGCCTGCCGCCCGCGATAAGGGTTGCCTGCGGCCTCGGCATAGTCACGATAGTATTGCTGTTGCGGGCGCTCCTGACCCGAAGCGTCGATCTCACCATTGTCATAGCGCGCGCGGGTTTCGGGGTCTTTCAATAGGTCATAGGCTGCTGCGGCGGCTTTGAACTTTGCCTCTGCCTCGGCATCACCGGGTTTCAGATCCGGATGGCATTCTTTTGCGATGCGCCGATAAGCTTTCTTGATATCGGCAGCACTGGCGTCTTTGGCGACGCCAAGGACGGAATAGGGATCGTCGCTCATCTCACCTCTCGCGGATGTGGGTCGGTCTGATCTTTATGAATGTGTTTTATCATGCGATTTCAACCGGCCGAAAGGAAGAGGCAATTGAATTGCTTCGTAAAATCTGGCGGGTCTGGTAGTATCTACTTGATCTCAGATGTTCTTTAACGGAGGCCCCGCATGTCACGCAGATTTAAATCCGCTTTGGCCTTGCTGGCCGGGAACGCAATCGGGTTGATATTGGCCGTGCTGCTGCTGACCGGTTTTGCGATCAAGCCTTTGTCCTTTGTGGTCGTGGTGATTGTCTTCACCGTTGTTCAAGTGATCGCAGAGCCGTTGATCCTGAAGATCGGAGAAAAGAAAGCGCCTGCACTCAAAGGTGGGATCGCCCTGATCGTGACTTTTGTGGGTCTGCTGGTGACCGAATGGATCACAGCCGGACTTGTTATCGGAGGGGTGGCAAATCTGTTGGCCGCAACGCTGCTGGTCTGGCTGGGCGCTTTGATCGGCAGTATTGTTCTGCCGATCTATGTGTTCCCTGAACTGCGTGCGCCGAAGAAGTAGCTACAGTGCGTTCAGGCTGGCCTCGATGGCTTGCCATAGTTCCTCAACAGGTTCACATCCAACAGACAGGCGGATGAAACCGGGGTCAACATCATCGCCCCAGCGGGCGCGACGCTCGGCCGAGCTGTGGACGCCGCCAAAGGATGTCGCAGGGCGCAACAAAGGGCATCCGTTAATAAACGCCTCTGCCATGTCCTCATTGTCCAGCGTCAGGGACAACAGAAATCCGAACCGTTTCGTCTGAGCCTGCGCAAGCGCATGCGCCGGATCGCCAGGCAGCCCCGGATAGCGCAAATGCCTGACTGCGGAATGGGTAGCCAGCCGTTCGGCCAGCACCTGCGCTGTACTGCACATTCGGTCGTAGCGCACTTCCAGCGTTTCCAGCCCGCGATGTAGCAACCATGCCTCATAAGGACCGGGGATCGCGCCTGAGACGCGTCGCCATTCCTCGACCCGTTCCATGATCTGGTCGTTGCGGCTAGCCACATGGCCCATCAGCAAATCTGAATGCCCGCCCATTGCCTTGGTGTCGGAGGACACCACGACATCGATCCCCAGATCCAGCGGGCGCTGGCCCAGCGGGGTCAGGGTTGTGTTATCTGCAATTGTTACCCCTCCGGTAGCGCGCACTTGTTCAGCAACGGCGGCCAGATCGATCATATCCAGGCCGGGGTTCGAAGGGCTTTCGACGAACACCACGTCAAACCCCTCGAAACCACCCTCGGCAAAGGACGTTGTTGCGCGTTCCTCAACCTCGACCCCGAGACGCGAGAGGAACCGATCCGACAGCAAGCGCGTCACATAGTAGCCGTCCGACGGGATCAACAGGCGTGATCCGGCCTGAAGCGTGGCAAACAACGCCGCTGAGATCGCCGCCATACCCGATGGAAAGCTGAGGCTCGGCGCGTCTTCAAGATGTGACAGCATATGTTCCAGCTGCACCCATGTCGGATTGTCGACGCGGCCATAAGTGGCCAGACCATCCGTTGCGCCCGGCAGGTGGTACATGCTGCTTTGGGTCAGCGGCAGGGCCACTGGTTCACCTTCGTTCAAGGAATTGCCACGCAGGTGCAGCATCTTTCCGATCTTGGGGGCCATGGTTCAGCGCCCCGGAATGGCGTCGCGGGGCGGGGCGGGTTCCCAATTCTCGATGATATCGACCGCTTCTTGCGCAGTATCGACAAAACGGAACAGGTCAAGGTCTTCGTCCGAGATCGTGCCCGCATCGGCCAGTGCCGCCCAGTTGATGACTTTCTCCCAGAACTCACGACCAAACAGCAGGAAGGGCACACGCTCCATCCGGCCTGTCTGGATCAGGGTCAGGGATTCGAACAGTTCATCCATTGTGCCGAAACCACCGGGGAAGATGGTGATGGCGCGGGCGCGCATCAGGAAATGCATCTTGCGGATGGCGAAGTAATGGAAGTTGAAACTAAGATCGGGTGTCACGTACAGGTTTGGTGCCTGTTCGTGCGGCAGCACGATGTTCAACCCGATGGAGCAGCCATTTGCATCTTGCGCGCCGCGGTTCCCGGCCTCCATGACGCCGGGGCCACCGCCGGTGACGATCACGTTTTCACGTCCACCGGTCTCGTTGGATTTTTCGGTCATAAGTCGCGCGAATTCGCGGGCTTCATCGTAGTATTGAGATAGACCTGCCAGCGTTTCGGTCCGTGCAGTGTGCTTTTGCGACGGCTCTGGAATACGCGCGCCGCCGAACATGACGATAGTCGAGGTGATCTCACGCTCGCTCATGATCATCTCGGGCTTGAGCAGCTCCAACTGCAGACGCACCGGGCGCAGCTCATCCCGGCACAGGAATTCTTCGTCGGCAAACGCAAGGCGATAGGCAGGCGAGCGGGTCTGCGGCGTATCCGGCACCTCGCGCGCGGTCGAGCGATCTGTTTGTGCGTCGCGGAACGGGCTGTGACGGTCTTCTCTCATGGGTGATCGATCCCTGCTTGCGTGTTTTTCAAACAGCTATAGGGTTCGCGGACAGAGCGCCAGTCACGGAAAGACAAGAATGAATTGGAAGAGCGAAATATTAGCCGCCCAGCATCGCATTTCGGGCTATGCGCAGGTCACACCCGTGATGACCAGCAAGATACCGGGCTATCCCATCGAACTGAAGCTAGAGCAGATGCAGCATACCGGCAGTTTCAAGGCGCGGGGGGCATTCAACACCCTGATCAGTTCCGACGTCCCCGAGGCCGGAGTGGTGGCGGCTTCTGGCGGTAACCACGGCGCAGCCGCCGCCTATGCAGCGCAGGCGCTGGGCTACCCGGCCAAGATTTTTGTGCCCGAGCTTGCGGGGCCGTCCAAAATCGCATTGATCAAGCAAACCGGTGCGGACCTGAGCGTTGTCTCGGGTGAGTATGCCAACGCGCTGACGGCCGCGCAGGCGCATGAACAAGCTACTAGCGCGATGCAAATCCATGCCTATGACGCGCCCGCAACGGTGGCTGGGCAGGGGACGTGCTTTGCCGAGTGGGACGCTCAGGGGCTGGAAGCCGATACTGTTCTAGTTGCGGTTGGTGGCGGTGGTCTGATTGCGGGCGCTCTGGCGTGGTTTGACGGCGCGCGCAAGGTTGTGGCGGTCGAACCCGAGACCTCTTGCGCCTTGAATGCGGCGCTGAAGGCGGGTGAGCCTGTGGATGTGTCCGTGTCCGGCATTGCAGCGAATGCGTTGGGTGCCCGGCGGATTGGCCAGATTTGCTTTGATCTGGCGCAGGGTATGAGCTCGGTTCTGGTGAGTGATGAAGCCATTGCAGAAGCGCAGCAGATGCTTTGGCAGGCGCATCGAATTCTGGTGGAACCCGCAGGGGCCGCAGCGCTGGCGGCGCTGACCTCGGGGGCCTATCAGCCCGAACCGGGTGAGCGTGTCGCGGTCCTGATCTGCGGTGGGAATATCGCCCCCGACCCGCTTGCCGGGTGAATGATCGTTGCCCAGACGTAAACGGAACCGTGTTCGTCGCATTGCGCCATGAGTGTCACTTGCGTATAGGCCAAACCAACACGAACAGATTCTGTAGGGAGACGCCCAATGTCCAACGCGCAATTGGAAGCCGCCATCGAAGCCGCCTGGGACGCGCGCGATACGATCACACCAGCAACCACGGGTGAGCAGCGCGAAGCCATCGAGGATACCCTGAACGCGCTGGACGGCGGGTCATTGCGGGTTGCCGAGAAGCAGGAGAGCGGTGACTGGCATGTGAACCAATGGGCGAAGAAAGCGGTTCTGCTGGGCTTTCGCATCAAGGATATGGAAACGCAAACCGGCGGCCCGCAGGGCGGCGGCTGGTGGGACAAGGTCGACAGCAAGTTCGCAGGTTGGGGTGACAACCAGTGGAAAGCCGCTGGCTTCCGCGCGGTTCCGAACTGCGTTGTCCGCAAATCTGCCTTCATCGCACCGGGCGTCGTTCTGATGCCGTCTTTCGTGAACCTGGGTGCCTATGTGGACGAAGGCACCATGGTTGATACCTGGGCCACTGTTGGGTCCTGTGCGCAGATCGGCAAGAATGTACACCTGTCCGGCGGCGTTGGCATTGGCGGTGTGTTGGAGCCGATGCAGGCGGGCCCAACAATCATCGAGGACAACTGCTTTATCGGCGCGCGTTCCGAAGTTGTCGAGGGCTGCATCGTGCGCGAAGGCTCGGTTCTGGGGATGGGCGTGTTCATCGGCAAGTCGACCAAGATCGTGGATCGTGAGACCGGCGAGGTCATGTATGGCGAAGTACCGCCTTATTCAGTGGTTGTCGCCGGATCGATGCCGTCCAAGAACAACGTGAACCTCTATTGCGCGGTTATCGTGAAACGTGTGGATGAGAAAACCCGTTCGAAAACCGGGATCAATGAGCTGCTGCGTGACTGATCCAAACGTAGCGTGAATGACAAAAGGCCGTGGATAGGCTCCGCGGCCTTTTTTGTAAGAACATCATGCTGCTATACCGGGCGCTGCTGCACAAGAAGAGGAAGACCCATGATCCCAATCGATATAGCCATCTTGTTCATGGGGGCTGCGATTGCGTTGGCCGCTGTTCCGGGGCCGGACAATATCTTTGTGATGACGCAATCGGCACTCTATGGCCGGATGTCAGGGTTGGTTGTGACGCTGGGACTGGCCTCTGGGCTTATCGTGCACACCACCGCGGCGGCTTTGGGCGTGGCCGTCATTTTCCAAACTTCACAAACTGCCTTTGCGGCGCTGAAATACGCAGGTGCGGCTTATCTGGTCTATTTGGCGTGGAAGGCGTTTACTGCAGCAGGGACTGCGCTTGACGGCGGTGATGCGCCGGAGATCCCGACGCGCAAGCTCTATCTGCGTGGGTTGATCATGAACATCGCCAATCCGAAGGTGACGATTTTCATGCTGGCCTTCCTACCGCAATTTGTTGATCCGCTGAACGGATCGCTGATCGGGCAGTTCTATCAACTGGGCGCACTGATGTTCATGGCGACGGTTGTGGTGTTTGGGGCCGTGGCCCTGGCTGCCGGTACGTTGGGTAGCTGGCTGAGGGGTTCGCCTTCGGTTCAGCTGTGGATGAACCGCGTTTCGGGCGTGATCTTTGTTGCGCTGGCCCTCAAACTGGCCACGGCCGAGCGCTAGGGGCCGGACCCTAAGCTTGACCAATTCAGGCCGCAGGGCTAAGGCCCGTGCCATGGAAAAGCAGAAAAAACCCTCGCGCCAGCAAGTCTATACCCTTCTTGTTCAGATCGGACGGAAGGATGGGGATGGTTTGCCTGACGGGGCAACAGGTGCGGCGTTGATCTGTTATGCCAGTGGCGTGGATGAGGCCGAGGCCGTGCGCGAGACCGTGGCGATCCTAAAGCAGGCAGATACCGCGCCTTTGGATGTCACCGGTTACGGCACGTTGGCTGAGCGTGAGGCGCAAGGCCATGACATCGATGCGGATGAACGTACCCTGATGCAGCGAGCGCTGGACGAAAACGCGGTAATCGTGGCGCAGATGACTCCGTTTTTTGAAGACGAAACCTCAGCCTCTTAGTTCTGCGATCCGAACCATTTGCGGTGTAACTCGTCATAGGTCCCGTCCTCACGCAGGGACAGCAGCGCCTGATTGACCTCTTCCACCAGTGGCGAGCCGGTCGGGAAGGCAATGCCATAGTTTTCTCGCAGGAAGATGCTACCCGTCATCGTTGCAATCCTGCGTCCCTCATGCGCCGCGAAGTAGGACAGGATAGGCGCGTCGAACACGACAGCGTCCAGATCTTCGGCTTTAAATGCCTCAAGCATCTGATCGAGCCCCGGATAGCCCGCATATTCGATTTCGCGCCGGTCCAGGAAGCTGGCCGCAGTTGAACCTGTAATGGTGCCGACATTCTTGCCATAGAGATCATTCACCGAGTTTACATTGCCGGTGATCGCATCCACCGTCATGACACTGGTGATGCGGGCGGTGAAGACCGATACAATGAACAGCGAGGATACCACGAGCACCACGCCCAGAATGCGGCCAAATGGCGTGCGGGGCATCCGTTCTTCAAAACCGCCATTTACGACCAGATTCAGCGCCCACCAGAAGGATGGGAACCATGCCTCGTTGAGCTTGCGGTCGAAATAGGGCTGCGCACGTCGTTCGAACCCCCACATCAGCATGCCGCCGCCCAAAAGGATGGCGAAGGCCAAGCCAATGGCTAGAAACAATTCGGTGGACAGCAGCGCCTGCAACAGCGACGGTCTGCGCACCGCATCCGATGGCACCATGATCTGCAAGCCCGCCTCAAAAATCGGCTGGCTAAAATCCATCTGTGTTTCGCGCGATGCCGTGATCGAGATATTGGCGATGGCTAAATCGGCCGATCCGTCCTCGACCGCGCCCAGCATCTCGGCAAATGACTCCACGCGCTGGACAGAGTATTCCCATCCCAAAGCCTCAGAAAGAGCCCCCAGCAGGTCCATCGAGAATCCGGTTTCGGCACCGTCCTCAACATAGGAAAACGGCGGGCGTGTCACTGTCGTGACATTTAGCGTTTGTGCCAGGCTTTGCTGTGCGAGAACGGCGAAAGTCAGGCTGATCAATGCGTAGAATGCGCGCTTCATGGTCAAGTCACCCGTTTCGCGGCCCTGTAACGCGAATGTATATGCGTGGGCAAGGTGGCCGCCGGGTAAATCGACATGTTTTGTCGCGCTCTCAGGCTGATACTTTGCCTGCTCAGTGCAATAAATTTTGTGGATTGGCCTTGGCAATCCGGTCAATTCGTTGAATCTGTGCACGAACCTGAGCGCAAGACCAACAGCGAGGCCCACATATGACCGATGCAGTTCAACTGACGGCAGACCTGATCCGTTGCCCATCGGTCACACCTGATGAGGGCGGTGCGCTTGTCCTGCTGCAGGAAATCCTAACGGACGCAGGGTTCGAATGTGCTCGGGTGGATCGCGGTGGCATCAGTAACCTGTTCGCCCGTTGGGGGGCCAAGGGGCACGCGCGGACATTTGGGTTCAACGGCCATACGGATGTGGTGCCTGTGGGGGATCAGGCGGCCTGGACCAAACCGCCCTTCGAGGCCGAGGTTCACGACGGTTTGATGTATGGGCGCGGCGCGACGGATATGAAATCGGGCGTTGCCGCCTTTGCAGCTGCGGCGATTGATTTCGTGTGCGACACCCCACCCGACGGGGCGATTATCCTGACCATTACGGGCGACGAAGAAGCTGACGCGTTGGATGGCACAACCGCCCTGCTTGATCATATGGATCAGCTTGGCGAAAAGATGAGCGTGTGCCTGGTCGGTGAACCCACTTGCCCGAACCGGATGGGCGAGATGATGAAAATCGGCCGACGCGGGTCGATGACGGCGTGGTTCACGGTGACGGGCGTGCAGGGCCATTCCGCCTATCCGCATCGGGCCAAGAACCCTGTGCCCGCGATGGCCCGGCTGATGGACCGGCTGGCCAGTCATGAACTGGACCAGGGCACCGATCACTTCGATGCGTCCACACTGGCCGTCGTCACCATCGACACTGGTAATCCCGCGACAAATGTCATCCCCGCGCAATGCAGTGGCACCGTCAATATCCGCTTCAACGACACGCATACCGGTGCGAGCTTGAGTGACTGGCTTAAGGCTGAAGCCGCTCGCGTAGCCGATGAGTTTGGTGTTCAGGTTGATGCAAAGATCAAGATCTCGGGCGAAAGTTTCCTGACCCCGCCGGGCGCACTGTCCGATTTGGTGGCGCAGGCGGTTGAGGCCGAGACGGGCGTGCAACCCGAATTGTCAACAACTGGCGGCACGTCGGACGCGCGGTTTGTTAAAAACCACTGCCCGGTGGTCGAGTTCGGGCTTGTCGGACGCACGATGCATCAGGTCGATGAATGCGTCGAGGTGGCCCAGATCGAGCAGTTGAAGGCGATTTATACGCGTATTCTGACTGACTATTTTGCCTGAGCGATGCAGCGCACTCTGGTCATCATGGTCAAAGAGCCTCGTCCGGGCCGCGTCAAAACCCGACTGGGGCGCGATATCGGTATGGTAGGTGCTGCATGGTGGTTCCGGCACCAGACCCGGTCGCTGATCCGGCGGCTGCGCGATCCGCGTTGGCAGATTGTGTTGGCGGTTTCCCCTGACGCAGAAGGGCTGACCAGTCGGATCTGGCCCGCCGATCTGCCACGCGCAGTGCAGGGGCGGGGTGATCTGGGCGATCGAATGGGGCGGATGCTGCGCGGGATGCCCAAAGGGCCTGTCTGCCTGATTGGGGCGGATATTCCTGGCATCACGCGCCATCATATCGCGGACGCGTTCAAGGCATTGGGTCGTTCGCAGATGGTGTTCGGCCCGGCCCCGGATGGCGGCTATTGGCTGGTCGGTGCGCAACGCTATGGCGCGTTGCCCTTGGGCTTGTTTCGGGATGTGCGATGGTCGACAGAACATGCGCTGGCCGATACGCTGGCGTCTGTTCCCGGCAGTCGTGTCGCCCTGTTGAACGAACTGCGTGATGTGGATACCGTCGCTGATTTGCGCGGCTGAGCCGAATGGACACTTTTTGGTCATGACGCGGTTGCATGCGCGTGCTAGGCCAAAGACATGAGTCGCATTCCCAGCAAGCAGGAGGTCCTCGACTGGATCTCAGCGAACCCCACCCTGACCTCGAAACGTGATATCGCCAAGGCCTTCGGCATCAAGGGCGCGGATCGGATCGATCTGAAGCGCATCCTTAAGGAGCTTGAGGCCGAGGGACATTTGGAAAAGCGCAAGCGCAGCTACCGGGACCCGGATCGACTGCCTCCGGTCAGCGTTTTGCAAGTGAAGGCCCCGAATGAGGATGGCGATCTGTTCGCGCGGCCCTTGGAATGGCATGGCGAGGGGGTCGAGCCCATCGTTCTGCTGATCACCCGCGCCAGCGATCCGGCGCTGGGGGAAGGCGACCGCATTCTGGCGCGCCTGACCGTGGTGCAGGAAGAAGACCACAATTACGAAGCCCGCCTGATCCGCCGTATCGGAACCAACCCGCGCAAGATCGTAGGTATCTATCGCAAAGGGGCCGAGGGCGGGCGGATCGTGCCCATCGACAAAGCCAGTTCGACGGAATGGTTGGTGCCCGAAGGCGCGGTGCATGGGGCCAAGGATGGCGAACTGGTCGAGGCCGAACAGGCCGGACCCAAGACCCGTATGGGGCTGCCCCGTGCGCGTATCGTTGAACGTCTGGGCGATCCGACCGCCCCCAAGGCTGTCTCGCTGATTGCCATTCACCAGCACGGTATCCCGGATGATTTCCCCGATAAGGTTATTGATGAGGCGGATAAGGCCAAACCCGTTGGTCTGAAGGGCCGCGAAGACTTACGGGACATGCCGCTTCTGACCATCGACCCCTCGGATGCGCGCGACCATGATGACGCCTGCTATGCCCATGCCGATGACGATCCCAACAACCCCGGCGGTCATGTGATCTGGGTCGCCATAGCTGATGTTGCCGCCTATGTTCAGCAGGGTACCGCGCTGGACCGCGAGGCGCGCAAGCGGGGCAATTCCAGCTATTTCCCCGACCGAGTGGTGCCGATGCTGCCGGATCGCCTGTCCGGTGATCTGTGTTCCCTGCACGAAGGTGTCCCGCGTGCTTGTATCGCCGTGCGGATGCAGATCGACGCCGAAGGCAACAAGATCGGGCATCGCTTCGTGCGCGGTCTGATGCGCTCGGCAGCGTCGCTGCATTATGCCGAGGTGCAGGAGGCCATCGACGGCACCCCCAACGACCGCACCGGACCGCTGCTAGAGACGGTACTGAAACCGCTTTACGCCGCCTATGCGGCGCTGAAAACCGCGCGGGCCGCGCGCCAGCCGCTGGAGCTGGACCTGCCGGAGCGTAAGATCGTCCTGTCCGACACGGGTGAGGTGACCAGCGTGGCGTTCCGCGACCGCTTGGATGCACATAAGCTGATCGAAGAGTTCATGATCCTTGCCAATGTCGCGGCGGCTGAAACACTGATTGCGAAACGTCGGCCCTTGCTATTCCGCGTCCACGAGGAACCCGCACCTGAAAAGCTGGAGAGCTTGCGTGAAACGGCGCAAGCCGCTGGCTTGAACCTGGCCAAGGGTCAGGTTTTGCAAACCCGTCATCTGAATGCCCTGCTGAATGCGGCTGCGGGTACCGAAGATGCGGAATTGATCAACCTGACCACCCTGCGGTCGATGGCGCAGGCCTATTACAACCCCGAGAATTTCGGACATTTTGGTCTGGCGCTGCGAAACTACGCGCATTTCACCTCGCCCATTCGTCGCTATGCTGACCTGATTGTTCACCGCGCGCTGATCACGGGCCACGGTTGGGGTGATGACGGTCTGACCGAGGAGGAAATCGCCCGACTTGATGAAACCGCAACGCATATTTCGGACACTGAGCGTCGCTCGATGATGGCTGAACGCGACACGACCGACCGCTATCTGGCGGCCTATCTCAGCGAACGCGTGGGCAATGAGTTCACGGGCCGGATCAGCGGCATCGCCCGGTTCGGAGCCTTTGTCAAAATGGACGAAACCGGGGCCGATGGTCTGGTGCCCGTGCGGTCCCTGGGGCGTGAGTTCTTTCATTTCGACCGCGAGGCCGGAACCCTGATGGGGTCGGATACCGGGTTGATCATCGCCATCGGCCAGCGCGTCACCGTGCGCCTGACCGAGGCAACCCCGGTGACAGGTGGGCTGGAGCTGGAACTGCTGTCCATCGACGATCAGGCCTTACCGCGCGGGCGCGGCCCCACCAAACGGGGCGTGCGGCGCAAGGCGGTCAGCACTAAGCGCAAGAAGGATAAAATCAAGCGCAAGGTCGAACGTAAGCGTCGTCAGAGATGATAGGTTAACGCCCGCGCGATCAACCAGCCATGGCGGGTGGCGTCGATCTGATCCACATCGTCGAACAGCACCGCCCTGTTGCCTTCAATCCGATCCTCATCGGGAAAGGCGGTCGTGAAGTCCCCCATCAAACGGCTTTGGCAGTGTACGAACAGGGCAAATGGCGCGGACTTATGTCCACCCAACCGAATGGTTGAGCCTTTGGGGGCCAGATATGCGGGCTGACCCCAGCGCAGCGCCTCTTGCAGCGGTTGGGCACTGGGCAGTGCGCTGGCGGTCTCAAGGATCAGATCACGCAAGGCAAGTGCTCCGGCACGCGTGTCCGGGGGCAACGCCGCAAAGGCGGCCGCTACGGCGGGATCTTCAATCTGAGTCATGACAGGGGTACTGTCTGTTCCATCCGGTCTACGTAACTGTTGAGCAGGTTATCCTGTTTGATGCGGCGGGTCAGCGGTGTTTCGACGGGTGTCGCACGCATCGCGGCCAGCATGGGGCCAACGCTCATATCCGCAGCGGTCGGGCGTTCGCCCAGCAGAAACGGTGATTGCCACAGATAGGCCGAGATCGCCTCAAGGTCGCGCTCGACCCGGTCCAGACGTTCATTCTGGGAAAAGCGGCCGATGCCCTGAGCTTTGATGCCCTTCAGAACTGATTTGCGGATTGCATTAGAGGCCGGTTTGCGGATTAGGGCTGGAATGCTGTTAAAGAACATCTCGCGCAGGATGGGCCAGACCTCATCATTGCCCCAGCGATCCAGAACGATGTGGAAATAGAGATGCTCCTCGGCCATACGGATTAAGGCGCGGGATTGCGCCTTTTCAACATCCGACAAGCCCGCGTCGAAGTCGGCCCCTTGCTGTTCCAGCCAATCGCGGATCAGATCGCTGTCCGGGACCAAACGCTCGGGCGTACGTAGCACAGGCAGCTTCTGGTGCGGCATCTTGCGAGGGTCCAAAATGTCGGATCGCTGCCAGGTCTGGCCGGATTTTTGCAGCATCAGCGCGGTTTTCACGCAGAACGGGCTGGCGCTGAACAAGCCAAAAGCAGATGGGTAAGTGAGAAGAGTCAGCATCAGGGGCTCCATCATTGGGGATGGCCGGACCTTAAACACGTCTGATGACATTTTCTGACATTAGGGGTAAGCTAATATCCGATATGTCCCGCACCGCCCGCCTGTTCCAATTGATGCAAGCCTTACGCTCTGGCCCGTCACCGAAAACTTCGGTTCAACTGGCTGACGACCTCGGCGTGTCTCCCCGTACGATCCACCGCGATATCGATGCGCTGCGCGGCCTTGGCGCGGTTATTGATGGTGAGGCCGGGTTCGGGTTCACGTTGATCGAAGACGCAACCCTGCCGCCGCTGGGATTTACCGATGATGAGCTTGAGGCGCTGGTTCTGGGACTGCGCGAAGTGCAGGTGATCGGCGATCCTGCACTGGCTGACGCTGCCAGCGCGGCACTGCGCAAACTTCAAGGACGGCTGCCGCCGCGCCAATCCCACCGACTGAGTCACGCGGTGCTGGCTGCAACGCGATTCAACCGCCCCCCTGCGCCGACCATCGAAGTTGCCGATCTGCGGCAGGCCACATGGGATGAACGCACAGTCGAATTCGCATATACCGACGCCAAGGGAGATGAGACCCGCAGGCGGGTGGACCCCTTGAGCATCGTCTACATGGACCGCTCGAATGTCTTGCTCAGTTGGTGCCATCTCAGGCAGGATTTCCGCGTCTTCCGGTTGGATCGCATGCGGGAAATGTCGGTGACAGATCAAAGCTTTCGTCCAAATCGTATACCAATGCTGCGCGATGTTATTGCCCAGATTCGTGCAAAGCGTGCCGCACATGAGCAGGATGAAAACACCTAAGACCTTTGAGAATTGCCGATTTTGCACTATCCTTGGGGTTGAGCAGTACTCAGGAAAAAAATCGGAATGCATAAATGCATAGGTGGCGTCATGACCGCCGCATTATGGGCATCCATCGTGCAGGCGTCAGCGGCAGAACACGCCCCCAGGCCCGAGCTTCGGCCTGTGGGTGGCGAAATTCAATTGGCATCGGCGGATGTTACAACATCCCTGCGACCGGTGCCTCGGCCCACGGTTGAGGTCGTGCGAGCGTCCTCGGCAGGAAACGCCCGGTTTCAGGCCTGGCTTGGGGCGTTTGAAGACCGGGCGCGGGATCAGGGTATCTCGCAATCTACGCTGGGCCACGCCTTGGCGGACCTGTCCTATGATCTGGACGTTATCAAGCGGGATCGCAATCAGGCTGAATTCTCAAAGCCGATTTGGGAATATCTGGATGGCGCCGTCTCGGATACACGCATCGCAAATGGTCGTGCGGCGCTGGATCGGCACCAAAAGGTCCTAAAGCGGATCGAGGCTCAATACGGCATCGAGAAAGAGGTCGTAACCGCGATCTGGGGGTTAGAGACATCGTTCGGAACCTATCGGGGCAGTAACCCGACGATCCGGTCTTTGGCGACACTGGCCTTTGATGCGCGGCGCGCATCCTTCTTTGAAACCCAGCTGATTGCGGCTTTACAGATCATTCAGGCAGGCGATGTCAGTGCGGGCCGGATGATCGGCAGTTGGGCTGGGGCGATGGGGCATACGCAGTTCATGCCGACCTCGTACCTAGATCATGCGGTTGATTTCGACGGCGATGGGCGGCGCGATATCTGGTCGGACGACCCAACCGACGCGCTGGCCTCGGCGGCGGCCTATCTGGCCCGGCACGGCTGGACCAAGGGGCAGCCTTGGGGTGTCGAAGTGCGCCTGCCCGAGGGGTTCGACTATGCCACGGCCAAACGGGATTACACCTTGATGCCGTCGGAGTGGGCGACACTAGGTGTGGTTGGACGCGATGGTAAACCTGTTGCCGATCACGGGCAGGCCGCGATCCTTCTACCCGCTGGCGGGCAGGGCGTAGCGCTGATGATCTTCGATAATTTCAGTGTGATTGAGAGTTATAACGGGGCAGATGCCTATGTCATCGGCATTGGTCACCTGTCCGACCGCCTGGCAGGCCGCGCACCGTTTCAGGCCCCTTGGCCACGCGGCGACCGGGTGCTGAGCTTTACCGAGAAGAAGGAACTACAAACCCGACTGACCAAAGCTGGATTTGATACGCAAGGCATCGATGGGCGGACAGGACCAAAAACCATAAACGCTGTGAGGGCGTATCAACTGGCGCAGGGACTGTTGCCGGACGGGTACCCAACGTTGAACCTGTTGGAGCGGTTGCGGTGATTGGGTAGATGAACGATTTTAGTTGCTGCGGGGTCTGCAATGCGGACTTTGTTGTCGTTCGAACTTCTTGCTATCTGCGCAACTGCACGAACTGTGAAATGGAACTTCTTAATGCGACATGCCGATCATTGGAAAGAAAAGCTCGATCAGGATGCGGCGCTTCCGAGCGAGTTTCGGCTAACCAGGTCACGAATTATGTACATCGAGTCCAAGTCCGAAGGACTTGAGGGAGATGCTGTTATCGGCCGTGTGTATCTCTCAAAAACTGGCAAAACCCTTTATTACAAGGGGCTTCGCTTCCAAAGCCTCAAGGGTGCCGGTTTCAAGGCAAACTACTTCGAAACTGAGAGCGGTGATTTCTATTGGATATCTGGGCCTCGTAAAGATCAGAACGATAGGCTTTATGGTGGCAACGAAGGCGTCTTGGTCGATGACGATGTACGAGACGAGTACGAGGCGCTTATCCGTTAGGATAGCGATGTAGGTTTGGGTTCGTAGCTTACCCTGTCATGGGGCCAAATCCCCAAGAAAAAGGCGGCTGTCAAAGCCGCCTTTACTACAACCCAAGAAAAGCCGACTAAGACGCCGCCTTCATCAGCCCTTGCGCATGAATCTCAGCCTGTGCCTCATCCAGCGATTTGTGGATGCGTATGAACATCTCGTCGATATCCGCCGGAGTCAGGATCAGCGGTGGGGAGATGATCATCCGGTCGCCAACATGGCGCATGATCAGGTTGTTGGCAAAGCAACGGTCGCGGCAGATATACCCCACGGTTCCGGGGGCCGAGGCGAATTTGGCGCGGCTTGCCTTGTCGGGCGTAAGTGCGATCGAGGCCATCATGCCGACGATCTTAGCCTCACCCACCAGCGGATGATCGGCCAGAGCCTCCCATTTTTTCTTCAGATAAGGCGCGGCGACGTCGCGGACGTGCTCGACGATCTTTTCCTCTTCGAGGATGCGTAGGTTCTCCAGCGCCACCGCTGCAGCCACCGGATGCCCGGAATATGTGTAACCGTGGTTGAACTCGGTTCCGCCGATCACCTCGGCGATCTCGTCATTGACGATTGACCCGCCGATGGGTGCGTAGCCCGAGCTGAGGCCCTTGGCGATGGTCATGATATGGGGCTTGATCCCGACGGTTTGCGACCCGAACCAGTTGCCGGTACGACCAAATCCACAGATCACTTCATCGGCGATCAACAGGATATCGTATTTGTCACAAATACGCTGAACTTCGGGCCAATAGGTATCCGGCGCGACAATGACCCCGCCAGCGCCCTGAACGGGTTCAGCAATAAAGGCGGCGACGCGGTTTTCACCCAGCTCCAGAATGGCCTCTTCCAACTCACGTGCACGGGCCAGGCCAAAGTCTTCGGGCGTCATGTCGCCCCCTTCGGCCCACCAATTCGGCTGGTTGATGTGGTGGATATTCGGGATCGGAATGCCACCCTGTGCGTGCATTCCGGCCATACCGCCCAGCGAAGCAGAGCCCACCGATGAACCATGGTAAGCGTTGTGGCGGCTGATAAAGATGTTCTTGTCGGGCTGGCCTTTTTCGGCCCAATAGGTGCGCACCAGACGAATGTTGGTGTCATTTGCCTCAGAACCACCGGCCGCAAAGAAGACGTGGTTCAAATCACCCGGTGCCAGTTCGGCAATCTTGGCCGCCAAGGCAATGGCGGGCACGTGGGTTGTTTTAAAAAACGTGTTGTAATAGGGAAGCTCGCGCATCTGACGCGCGGCGACGTCGGCCAGTTCGTCGCGCCCATAGCCGATGTTCACGCACCACAGACCGGCCATCGCGTCGAGGATTTCTTCTCCCTCACTATCAGTCAGGTAGACCCCTTTGGCGCGGGTGATGACACGCGCACCCTCCTGCCCCAATGCACCATTGGCTGAGAATGGGTGAAGGTGATGGGCCGCATCCAGGGCCTGCAACTCAGCGGTGGGCATGTGGTTGGTAATGGTGGACATCCTGAAACCTCCTCAAGCAGTTGCACGCCACAATATGATCAAATTTTTTGCTGTCAATCGAATCACGTGATTCAGGCTGAAGCCAGAGCGCCGATCATTAGCTCCATCCCTTGCTCAACATCCTGTGCAGTGGCCAGAGCGGCTTTGTTGGCATCTCCTTCGCGAAGCGCTGCGATGATGTCTTTGTGCCGGTCAGGCATGCTTTGCGTACCGAATCGCCCGCTGACAACCCGCAGCGATGGGCCGAATCTGAGCCATAGCCGCTCGGCCAGGTCACGCAGAATCGGGGCTTGGGCATGGGCGTAAAGCGCTTTGTGAAAAGCATGGTTCAAGCGAAGATAGCCGTTGATGTCGCCGTCTTCGATCATACTGTCGAGACGCTGGTCAATTCGCTCCAGCTCATCAATATCAGCGGGGCTTAGATTGGGAGTCGCACGTCTTGAAAGTTCTGATTCTATTGAACTTCTGGCGAATTTCATCTGGTCAATATCCGAATCAGAAATCAGTGGAACACTGACACGTCGATTCCCCTGAAACACCAATGCCCCATCAGATATCAGCCTGCGAATCGCTTCGCGCACTGGTGTCATTCCAACACCCAATGCATCGGCCAAACCCTGAATTGTGACCGGTTGCCCCGGAACCAAATCGCCAAACAGGATTTGCGATTTGAGTGTGTGGTAGACCTGTTCATGCACGGGGCTTTTGGTGTCGCTCATCTGTACTGTATTTGCCTTATTTTTGATCAAATCCAATGGGCTGGTTCCAGTTTCGCTACCTGCGGCTTGCGGGGTCAGACCCTTCGTGGAACCATAGTCGGTACCATCGAAAAACGCAAAACTTGATCAAATCTGAAAAACCGGGAAAATACCCGGACATTTGCAGGGAGAAAAAAATGACAATCAAAACGCTGACGCTGACAGCGGTCATCGCATTGGGGACTTCGGCAGCCTTTGCCGAAGAGGTGCGTGTTTACAACTGGTCCGACTATATTGACGAGGACCTGCTGGCGAAGTTCGAAGAAGAGACCGGCCTGACGCTGATCTATGACGTCTTCGATAGTAACGAGGTTCTGGAAACCAAGATGCTGGCCGGTGGTTCAGGCTATGACGTGGTGGTGCCGTCGGGCACGTTCTTGCAGCGTCAGATTCAGGCTGGAGCATTTCAGGAACTGGATGCTGCCAAACTGGCCAATTCCGGCAACCTTTGGGACGTGATCCAGGATCGCACTGCAGGCTATGATCCGAACAACGCCTATTCCATCAACTACATGTGGGGGACGACCGGCATCGGTGTGAATGTTGGCAAGGTCAAAGAAGCTTTGGGCGACGACGTGGCCCTGAACAGCATGGACCTGGTTCTGAAACCCGAAAATATGGAGAAGCTGGCCTCTTGCGGTGTGCATTTCCTGGATGCGCCTGCCGAGATGATACCGATGACCCTGCAGTATCTGGGTGAGGACCCTGACAGCCATGATCCGGATGTCATCGCCAAGACAGAAGAAGTACTGACGGCGGTGCGCCCATACATTCAGAAATTCCACAGCTCGGAATACATCAATGCGCTGGCCAATGGCGATATCTGTGTGGCCGTCGGCTGGTCGGGTGACATCCTTCAAGCGCGGGACCGTGCGGCCGAGGCCGACAATGGTGTCGAGATTGAATACCATCCCTTCGCTGAAGGGTCGCTGATGTGGTTCGACCAGATGGCCATTCCTGCCGATGCGCCCAATCCTGAAGGCGCACACAAGTTCCTGGACTTCATCTTGGACGCCAACAACATGGCTGCTGCGTCGAACTATGTGTACTACGCAAACGGCAACAAGGCTTCACAGGAGTTTCTGGAGGAAGACGTGATCGGCGATCCGGCGATCTATCCGGATGATGCGACGATGCAGAACCTCTATATCACGACGCCCTATCCGTCGAAAACACAGCGGGTCGTGACCCGTTTGTGGACCAAGATCAAGTCAGGCACCTGATCTTGCAGCGCGGGGCGAAACAACGCCCCGCGTTTTTCTTTACCGTACAGAAATACGGGGGCCGGTTTGAACGCTGATGTCTTTGCGCCTTGGGATGATCCACAGGCGAAACCACTGATCCAGTTCCAGAATGTCACCAAACGGTTCGGGGGCTTCACCGCCATCGACAACCTGTCGCTGGACATTTTCGAACGTGAATTCTTTGCCCTGCTCGGTCCCTCGGGCTGCGGCAAGACCACGATGATGCGGATGCTGGCCGGATTTGAGACCCCGACTGAGGGGCATATCATGCTGGGCGGGCAGGACATTGATCCGATCCCGCCGAATAAGCGGGCGGTGAACATGATGTTCCAATCATACGCGCTGTTCCCGCATCTCAGCATTTGGGACAACATCGCCTTTGGTTTGCGCCGGGACAACATGCCCAAGCATGATCTTGAGGATCGGGTCGAGGAGATGCTGCGCCTGACACGGCTGGAACAATTCGCCCGCCGCAAGCCGCACCAGATTTCGGGTGGGCAAAGGCAGCGGGTCGCGCTGGCACGGTCGCTGGCGAAGGCTCCGAAGCTGTTGCTGCTGGACGAGCCCCTTGGCGCGCTGGACAAGAAACTGCGACAGGACACGCAGTTCGAACTGATGGATATTCAAGAAAAAACCGGCACCACCTTTGTGATCGTCACCCACGATCAGGAAGAGGCGATGACCGTTGCCAGCCGTGTAGCTGTGATGGATCAGGGCAAACTGATGCAGGTTGCCACGCCGGATCGTATCTATGAAAATCCAAACTCGGTCTACGTGGCCGACTTCATCGGAGATGTGAACATCATCGAAGGTCGTGCAACATTGACAGGGGATGAGACTTATCAGATTGATTGGGCCGAAGGACAGGCACCCCTGACTGCGACATCGGGCACTGAGCTTTCGAATGGTCAATCCTGCCATCTGGCCATCCGGCCCGAGAAGGTAACAATCTCCACCGATCGCCCGGCTGAGGCGATCAACGCTGTGCAGGGCAAAGTGCTGGACATTGCCTATCTTGGTAACCTCTCGACCTATCACGTGGAACTGTCAAACGGCACGATCATCAAGGCGCAATCTGCCAACACGCGCCGTATCTCGCGCCGATCCTTTACTTGGGAAGACCCGGTCTGGCTGTCTTGGACAGCAACGGCTGCGGTTTTGCTGGCGAACTGATGCGTCGCGCCCTGCTGATCGCAGTTCCCTATGTCTGGCTGCTGGCGCTGTTCATGGTGCCGTTCTTCATTGTGTTGAAGATATCGCTGTCCGACACTGAACTTGCGATCCCGCCCTATACGCCGACGCTGGACCTGTCACAGGGGTGGGCTGGCATCCGAGATTTCTTCAGCCAGTTGGATTTCGAGAACTTTATCTGGCTGACCGAGGATGACCTGTATTGGAAAGCGTACCTGTCCAGCGTCAAAATCGCGCTGATTTCAACTATTCTCACGTTGCTGGTGGGCTATCCAATCGCCTATGGTATGGCCCGCGCGCCCGAAGAATGGCGGCCAACACTGATGATGCTGGTGATCCTGCCGTTCTGGACCTCGTTCCTGATCCGCGTTTATGCGTGGATGGGAATTCTGTCGAATGAGGGCTACCTGAACCAGCTTCTGCTCTGGACGGGTATTATTTCTACCCCGCTGACCATTCTGAACACCAATACAGCGGTCTATATTGGCATCGTCTACACCTATCTGCCTTTCATGATCCTGCCGATTTACTCGGCGCTGGAGCGAATGGACGAATCCCTGATTGAGGCTGCTGAAGATCTGGGATGTTCCCGTCTGCAAGCCTTCTGGCTGGTCACGATCCCCCTATCGCGCCCCGGTATCATCGCCGGTTGTTTCCTTGTGATGATTCCGGTGATTGGCGAGTTCGTGATCCCGTCACTCCTTGGTGGATCGGGTACGCTGATGATCGGCAAGGTTCTGTGGGAGGAGTTCTTCTCAAACCGTGACTGGCCCGTGGCCAGCGCTGTGGCCGTAGTCTTGCTGTTGATCCTTGTGATCCCGATTGTGCTGTTCCAGCGCAACCAGCAAAAACAGACGGAGGCCGAGCAATGAGCAAGCTAAGCTGGTTCAATGCCGTTTCGCTGACGATGGGGTTTGCGTTCCTGTATATCCCGATGATCATCCTGATCATCTTCAGCTTCAACGAAAGCAAGCTGGTCACCGTCTGGGCGGGTTTCTCGACCAAATGGTATGGCGAACTGGTCCAGAACGAGGCGTTTCTGGACGCTGCCTGGGTTACTGTCCGGGTTGCGGTGTTTTCGTCGACATTGGCGACAATACTTGGCACCGCTGCGGCCTACGTGCTGGTGCGTGGAGGCCGCTTCTTTGGGCGAACCCTGTTTTCGGGCATGATCTATGCACCGCTGGTGATGCCCGAGGTGATTACTGGCCTCTCACTGCTCTTGCTGTTCATCGGGATCGGTTTGGACCGGGGTATTCTGACCATCGTGCTGGCGCACACGACATTCTCAATGTGCTTTGTGTCGGTTGTCGTCTCGTCGCGCCTTGTGACATTTGATCAGTCTTTGGAAGAGGCCGCATTGGATTTGGGCTGTTCCCCTGCGCAGGCGTTTCGCCTTGTGACCTTGCCGATCATCGCGCCAGCCGTGATCTCGGGCTGGTTGCTGGCCTTTACCCTGTCGCTGGACGATCTGGTGATTGCGTCGTTCACATCTGGCCCATCGGCGACCACCTTGCCGATTAAGATATTCTCAGCTGTCCGGCTTGGGGTCAGCCCCGAAATCAATGCGCTTTCAACTATCATGATTGCGGTGGTCACGGTGGGGGTGATCACCGCATCGCTGGTCACCAAACGAGCGATGATGCGACAGCGGCAGGATGAAATGGCCGCTGCCCGCGCCGAATGAAACGCATCTATCCCGCCTACACCTACGGCCCCGGCCCGCGTGAGGGCTGTTGGTGGGATGAGACCTGCCCCAGCCCTGAGTGGCCGGAACTGAACGGTGATCAGAGAGTAGACGTCGCCATCATTGGCGGTGGTTTCACTGGAACATCTGCCGCGTTGCACCTTGCCAAAGCGGGAGCTTCGGTCGCCGTGCTTGAAGCGGAAATCCCAGGTTGGGGCGCATCGGGGCGCAATGGCGGTTTCTGTTGTCTGGGGGGATCAAAACTGAGCCACAGGGCCTTAGAGCGCCGCTTTGGGCAGGACAGTGCCGCCGCTTATGCACAAGCAGAATATGATGCCGTCGCGTTAGTGGCCGCCTTGCTTGAGGAATATCAGATCGCGGCTGATACGCATTCAGTTGGTGAGACCCAGCTGGCGCATTCGACACGCACGATGGCGAAACTGCGTCGTTCCGCAGACCAAAACGGCACCTTGCACGAGCAAGAGGATTTGCCGGGGTTGGGCCTGAATGGCCCGTTTTATGGCGGGTACACGACTCCGGTCGGGTTTGGATTGAACCCACGGAAATACCTATTTGGGCTTGCTCAATCTGCAACCGAATTGGGGGCAGTGTTTTATCAGACCAGCCCCGTGCGGAAGGTCGAAAAAACCTCATCGGGTTTTGAGCTTGAGCTGCCCAAAAGGTGCGTGCAGGCCGATCAGGTGCTGATCTGCACAAACGGGTATTCCAGCGAGGATGTTCCCGATTGGATGTCAGGCCGATATATGCCTGCGCAATCGACGGTTCTGGTCACACGGCCCCTCACCGAGGCCGAAAAGGCCGCGCAGGGCTGGACCTCGGACCAGATGTGTTACGATACGCGGCATCTTCTGCACTACTTCCGTCTCATGCCGGACGGGCGGTTTCTGTTCGGAATGAGAGGGGGGTTGCGATCTTCCAAGGCGTCCGAGAAGGCGATCAGGGACTTGGTGCAGCGGGATTTCAGACGGATGTTCCCGGCATGGTCCGAGGTTGAGATCACCCATATCTGGTCGGGTATGGTGTGCCTTTCCCGTTCGCTGTTGCCCTATGCAGGTACCATTCCGGGATATCCCGGAATGTTCGCGGGGTTTGCGTTTCATGGCAACGGTGTTGCGATGGGCAGCTATTGTGGCCGTGCGTTGGCGCGATTGGCTTTGGGGCAGGCGACGGGTCTGCCACAGCCGATAACGCATACTCCCGCTCGGTTCCCGTTAGGGCGCATGCGGCGCGCTCTATTGCCGCCCGCCTATGCGGCTATGGCGGTTGCTGATTGGTGATGTGCAGCTAACGCAACGCCTCAACTTCAAGCCGGAACCCACGTTCATAATCCGGGGCACCATTTTCCATTCGCCACAGGCAATAGGCGGCCATGCGCCAGGCGAACCAAGGTCGAAGCTGTTCGTATCGAGACAGGATGTCGGGGTCTCCGTAAGCGCTTAAAAAGCGGTTTTCCTGATCTCCGTCCAAAGGCCCACCCCGATAGAGCAGTTGCATCGCCGGGGACAGGAACATTGCCAGGTCTTCACATGGGTCGCCCAATGCCGGGCATTGCCAGTCAATCAGCGTCAGCCCGGATGCAGCGACCAGAATATTGCCGGGCACCGGGTCGCCGTGAATCAAGCATAGGTTTGCTGTTGGTGCGACTGCGTGATCTGGCCTCAGGCTCAGCAGTTTGTTTCGGGTTTCGGGGGCACAAAGTTCCAGGATGTCTTGACCATGTCGCGCAAGATCGGCACTCCCGTTACAGCCTGTTGGCGCTGCTACTCTGACCGCTGACTGATGCAATTGCCGGAGCAACAATGCAACGGGCGCGGGATCATCGTCCCAAGGGGTGCCGGGCGCATGATCGTACAGAACCCAATGATCTGCATGATAGCCACCGGCAGCGCATAGACGTGGCACAAACCCCGTAGGTTCCAATGCGGTAAGGCATCGTGCCTCTAGCGCGGCGTCGTTGCGAAACAGCGGGTTTTGCAACGACGTACGATAGAGTTTCAGAACGCGGTCGCTGTCTCCGCCCAGAACCTTCCAGACCTGATTGGTCCGCCCGCCGTAAAGGGTTTCGAAACGCGCATCGTTTTGCACCAGCTTTTGGTCGGAAAGCTGTTGAACAAGATCAGGCGGTGGTGAGGAAAAGTTTGGCAGGGTCAAAACCAGTTCTAGGGGCGAATCGCGATCCGCCTAGGTTTGGCCTGCGTGTCTGATCAGATCAAGCGCCTGATCGAACCCCGCTCACCTGATGTGTGGGAACAATCTGCCCGCCTTCGAGGGTCAGCAAGATCGAATCCGTGCCAATCTGCGCTTCAACAACCCGGCCGTATGAGGCGACAGGTGTTTCAGACAAGCGCTCTCCATCCTGATAGCTGCTGAGGGTTGCGGTATAGTTCCCCGGCGGCAGCGGGTTGCCATCAGAATCGGTGCCGGCCCAGGTAAATTCGGTTTGATCAAGCGGGACATCCGAGGTGGAAACCACTTCTCCATCCGCGTCCCGCACGGTCAGCGTAGCTTGATCCGCAGCTTCATGCGGAGCCGCAAACAGCGTCACCGGTTGGCTATCGAAGCTGAACCCGGATGTTGACCGGACATCCATGCCGACCCAATTCGCCAGTTCACCCAGGTTCAGGCTGCCCATGCTGGATGTGAGTGACGCCAGCAGATCATTGGTCTGAACTTGCTGTTCCACCATCGAAAATTGCGCAAGTTGCGAGGCGTATTCGGCCGAATCCATCGGGTCCAGCGGATCCTGATTCTGGGCTTGCGTCGTCATCATCAACAGAAAGGTCTCAAAATCCGAGGCGATGGCACTGGTCTTTGACCCCGAGGTTGCTTGCGACTGAACCGATGTCTGAGCAGCCTGTGTTGGATTGATCATGTTCAAAGCCTCATATCTATGCCCCGGCCCGGGGCGGTGTTCTTTGGAAACGGTGCAGCCTGCGCACCATGGTCCTGGGGCGTCAGGTCGAAGCTGTGAGCCTGTTGGTGATCGAGCGGATTTTGCTGCGAATCCGAGGAATTCCCGAGATCAAATGACAGGTCGCCATAACCCAATTTCTGAAACTCCTCGGATAGTACAGCGATATGGCGGCGCATCAGGTCCAGTGTCTCGGGCCGTTCAGCCGCAATTGTCAGGTGAAACCCGTCCTCGCGACCATTCAGAACAATGGAAACGCGCCCCAATTCTTCGGGGTTCAGGGCAATCTCGATTGCGCCCGAACCAGGCCGCGCCTGTATGGCTGCGGCCATTTGGCCCGCGATTGCCCGCGCAACCTCGGCCCGCGCCGCCTGTGCAGGCGCGCTGAGCGGTGCTGCCGAATCGCGGGCTGATTGCAACACGGGCTCCTCACCCAGGGCAGCAGTAGGTTCGCCGGTATCGACTTTTAGAGCCTGTTCTGCGTCTCGCTGCCGGGCAGTGGCGCTCAATTGCAATTGCGCGACGCTGATGCCGACTGCCCCGGGGGGCACAGTTTGTGCTGGCTTCTGCTGTTGCGTGGCGGTGGGATTCGTATCCGGGGCTTTGTCAGCAGGCACCGCATCGATCTGGACGGACCTGTCTTTTGCTTGCGTTGTAGCGGTGTGTACTGCGATCACACTGGTGTCGGGACGATTGGCCACATCCTTTTGAGCCACGAGGGTTTCCCCTTGTGGCTTTGGGTGAACTTGCTGCGCTGGGTCTGCAGGCCCGATCCTCGATTTGGGCATCACGCTATGTGCCGATTCTGGCGGAGTATCCACCCCGCCACGTCCCTGCAGCGGCTGCCAGATAGCCTCATTCCCCGGCTGTGTTTGTGTCGCGGCGATTGCGAGTTCCGTTTTCCCAACCTCAACAATGTTTTGAGTTTCGAGACGCGGGGTCGGGTCAGATGCGACAACATCCGGGTCCAAAGAATCACCTTTGACCGGGCGGATATCGGTTTCGGCCGCCACCGGAGCATCTTGATCCTCTGGCAGATCTTCGGACGAGATTTCCAGCTCAGGTGGCGCGTCCTGTTCATCAAGAATATCCTGAAACTGGCTCCCGGCTTTGTTATGGCGCGCTTTCTCTGCGCCCGCCTCGGGTTTGACGGTCGAGGTTGTGGCAGCTGTCATCAGTGTAAGCGGGTTGGGCATTTTGCTCCGGGCTCCGTCATGTCTGATCAGAAATCTGCCCGCAGGAAGTTACGTTTATTTTAACTGCTTTCACCTTTGATCGAGAAAGTTCGATGTAAATTTCGGAGAAAGCGATGAAGGTCACGGCGCTGCCCCAACCGGTTCAAACCAACGCAGATAAGCTGCAGGCCGCAGCGGTCGAGCTTGAGGCGACATTTCTGGCTGAGATGCTGAAATCCGCAGGGCTGGGTGAATCGCGCGATTCCTTCGGTGGGGGTGCAGGTGAGGATCAGTTTTCATCTTTCCTTGTCCAGCATCAGGCCCAGCAATTGGCCCAGTCGGGCGGTGTCGGTCTGTCCGAAATTCTGTTCAATTCAATGATGGAGAAATTCAATGACGGCTGAACCAAGCATGACGCTCATTAAATCTTTGGAAGAGATTCTGGATCTTGAACGCACTGCGCTGGTGGATGGCGATCTGGACCGCCTGACGCATATGGTGCCGGAAAAAGAGAAACTGATCGGCGCGATCAATGATCTGCAGGTACGCGACAGTGCCGATCTGATTCGGGTTCAGCAAAAGGTCGAACGTAACCAGGCCTTGTTAAACAGCGCGGCAGATGGCATCCGCGCCGTTGCCGCCCGCATGGCCGAACTGCGCCGCGTACGGCAGGAGTTCAGCACCTATGGGGCCGACGGGCAACGCAGCGGCTTTGCAGTTCGCAGCCACGCAAAGCTCGAAAAACGGGCTTAGTGCCGTGTTAATTCAAATCTGAAGTTTCGGGATCGGACATCTTAGCACTCCGTTAGGGGATCAGCGCCAAAAGTGTCCTTGCACCTGAAATCAGCAGGTGGCGCGAATGGCCACAGGGCGCATCGCACAGGTCAGAAAGACAGCCAAGCCTGCAGTTCTCTGCGGGGTGAACATGGGCGCAAATCGCCCGAAGTGAAAGGATGACAGCAATGTCCAGCATTCTGACAAACAATGGCGCAATGGTTGCGCTGCAGACCCTGAAGTCGGTCAACAAAAACCTGGCGATGACGCAGAACGCTATTTCAACAGGTAAGGACGTCGCAACTGCCAAGGATAACTCGGCGGTCTGGGCGATTTCGAAAGTGATGGAATCGGATGTCAAAGGCTTCAACGCGATTAAAGACAGCCTTGCTTTGGGTGAGTCGACTGTGGCGGTTGCGCGGAACGCATCTGAAACTGTGACCGATCTTCTGACCCAGATGAAAGGCAAGATCGTCGCCGCGCAGGAAGGTAACGTTGATCGGGCCAAGATCAATGATGACGTGACAGCGTTGCGGGATCAGATTGCATCGGTTGTTGGTGCTGCACAGTTCAATGGTTTGAACCTTGTGGATGGTTCTGCGGGTACGGTTTCGATCCTGTCTTCGCTGGACCGTGATGGCACTGGTGCAGTCAACTCGGCGTCTATCTCGGTCGCAAGCCAGGATCTGTCCATCGGTGGTTATACCGCCAAAGGCGTGCTTGCAGGTTCGGATGGTGCGACCACCGATAACGATGTGGCTGGGTTCACCATGGACCGCACAGCCGGCACCGGCGATATCTTGATCGACAGTTCCACTGACAACTTCGAAGTTGGCGACCGGGTCTCGATTCGGGTCGGCGATCAAGAAGTGTCTTACACCATCCAGGACAGCGATCTTGATCCTTCTGGAACATATGACGAGAACTATACCGACGCATTGGTGGCGGTTGGCCTGAAGAACGAGATTGATGCGCTTGGCATCACTGGATTGGCGGTTGACTACGACTCGTCGGGCGCTCCGAATACACTGTCCTTCGCAACAGGTACGGCGGCTGCCGGGGCTGACGCGGATCAGGATATTTCGGTATCTGCTCAGTTCTCAAATGCCGGTTCGGGTGGTCTGGGTGCGCTTAGCTCGATTGACGTATCCACCGATGCAGGTGCCGCTGCTGCACTTGGCACGATTGAATCGCTGATCGACACGTCGATTGACGCAGCAGCTGCTTTTGGTTCGGCCCAGGGTCGGATCGAGACCCAGCAGGATTTCGTGTCCAAACTGACGGATTCCTTCAAATCCGGCATCGGCGCGATGGTTGATGCGGATATGGAGGAAACCTCGGCCCGTCTGCAGGCGCTGCAGGTCCAGCAGCAGTTGGCGACCCAGTCGCTGTCGATTGCCAACCAGGCACCGCAGTCGATCCTGTCGCTGTTCCGCTAATCCCGGAGCTTGGCCGGGGCGCGGTTTTCGCGCCCCGGTTCTGACCGCCTGAAGACGGCCAATTGGAAGGATTTCAAGTGACCCCGCAAATGCTTGCTCACAACGCTTATGCGCAAACTGCCGCTCCTATTCGTACACCACGAGACACTGAATTCGAGGCGATCTCGAAAATCACACGCCGCCTGAAAGCGGCTGCAGCCAGCAAGACAACAGATTTCGCCGCGTTTGTGCAGGCCGTACATGAAAACCGTCGCTTGTGGACGGTTCTGGCGACGGGCGTTTCAGATTCCGACAACGCCTTGCCCAATGAATTGCGCGCGCGGATATTTTATCTGGCAGAATTCACGGAACACCATAGCAGTCAGGTCCTTGGCAACAACGCCACCGTGGAACCATTGTTGGAGATCAATACGGCGGTCTTGCGCGGCCTGCGACAGGGTGGGGCGGCATAATGGGGGGCCTTGTTCTGAAACTCGCCCCGAAAGAGAGGGTTCTGATCAACGGAGTTGTGATCGAAAATGGGGACCGTCGCAGCCGGTTCTCGATCATGACGCCTCAGGCCAATGTTCTGCGGCTGCGAGACGCGATACACCCCGATGAGGTTAACACCCCTGTCCGGCGCGTGTGTTATGCCGCACAACTTGTTCTGTCAGGTGATATGGACCCTGTTGAAGCGCGTCAGCAATTGCTGCGCCGGGTCGAGGAATTGAGCCAGGTTTTTACTGACTCCGACAGCCGCCGTGTGCTGGGCGAGGCCACGGATGCATTGGTAGGCGAGCAATACTACAAATGCCTCAAATCCCTTCGCTCACTCTTGCCGCGGGAAGAGCGTTTGATGGCCTATCAGCAATGACATTCCAACCCGTCATACCAACGGGTGGATTGGTCGGATGGCGTTTCCTCCAGCGAACTTATGAGTCGCAGTTTCAGGCTTTTTCGAGCTCGAACATCAACGAGCGCGAGAACCGCTACTTCCTGGAAAACATCGGCAAGATTGAAACGGCCGAGCAGCTGGTCTCAGACCGGCGTCTGCTGCAGGTCGCGCTGGGAGCCTTTGGTCTGGAAGGGGATCTCGACAATCGGTTTTTCATTCGTAAGATTCTGGAAGACGGGACCAGCGCAGATGACGCTCTGGCCAATCGGTTGGCCGACAAACGGTACCGGGAATTCTCGGACGCGTTTGGGTTCGGGCCAGGTCAAGTACGGCGAACCGGCTTTGCATCTTTGATGGAACAAGTTGCTCAGGACAACATGACGGCCAGGTTCGAGATTTCGGTTGGTGAATCGGATGAGACCATGCGGATCGCCCTCTATGCACAACATGCGCTGACCGAGTTGGCGCAAAAAAATGTCAGTACCGACACCAAATGGTTCGATCTGATGGGTTTGCCTCCGCTGCGCAGCATGATGGAAACGGCGCTGGGGTTGCCCTCATCTTTTGGGCAGTTGGATATCGATAAGCAGTTGGTCGAATTCAAGGACAGGCTGCTTCGGTTGACCGGGTCTGATGATCTGGCGCAATTCACCGAAGAAGACGCGGTTACGAGATTGACCGACACCTATCTGGCGCGCAGTCAGATCGCACAGTTGCAGAACACTACCTCGCCAGCACAGACCGCGCTTATCTTGCTTGGGGCGGGATAGGCAGAACCTGGTACTCAACCACCAGAGCTTTCAGGCGTTCCACTCGGAAGATTGGCCAATGCCATGGTAATAGGCGAACCGCTCTGGCGACGAAGAAACCGCTGCCGGGCTTGCTAAGAATTCAGTATCTCATCCGCGGATGTGCGCAGGGCGTAAGAGTTAACAGGCTTTGACACATTGTGCAGGGCAACTGCACCCAAGGGTTGCGCATGGGCACAGGCAGGGGCGATATCTTCGGACACAACAATGCGATGGCCGACCGTTTTGCCAAACTCACCTAGTCGTGCTGCCACATTTGCTGCGTGGCCGATGACTGTAAAATCCAGCCTCTCGCGCGATCCGACATTGCCATAAGTCACGCGCCCATAGGCGAGCCCGATTGAACAATCGCAGTGAATATCGGTGCCCGATTGCCGCAACTCGCCCAACCGTTCGACGATATCAATCGCCGTGCGCTGCGCGCTTTCACGCGCGAGGTCTGGGTTATCCAACGCCGGGAAAACTGCAAGCACAGCGTCGCCGATGAATTTCAGCACTTCGCCACCGTTTTCATGAACGATTTCCGAGACAGTTTCGAAAAACTCATTCAAGAGATTGATATAGGCTTCACGCCCCAGCTGTTCCTCCAGACTGGTGGAGTTGCGCAGGTCACAGAACATGATCGCGGCGTCGATCTCATCGCCGTCACCACGCCGGATTTCACCGCCCAGAACCCGCGCGCCTGACCGTTTGCCCACATAAGTTTCCAACAGCACCTGCGCATTTTCGCGCTGCATGAACACTTCGTAATAGCGCGCGATGACCGATGAGCATTCAAACACCAGCCCCAAGTTTTCGGTGGTAAAGCCGTTGGGGTGGTCGCAGGTGAGGGTCAGAACATTCGTGCGCCCATCTGAGAAAGGCAGGGGCATCGCTACGTAGTCTGTCGCACCTTTCTCACGCAAATCTTCCATGATGGGAAAGCTGTTATGCGGGTTTTCATCATTCAACCGCTGGCGCACGCCACCGAGCCCGTTGGAAACGTGGCGCAACGGGCTGTTGATAAAGGCAGGGTGGTCATAGATTTCATAAGTTGGTGCGCGGGTCAGGATCTCCTCCTGATCCTTTTCCCATATAAAATGCTTCCCCGCGATCAGCGGGTGCAGAGACCAGGCAAGGATGCTGAGGCGTTGGATCGCGATCCCGTGTTCCAGCATTTTCTCGGCCAGAGCTTTGGTAAAAGCCTCGGGCGTCGTCGCGGCCGAGGCACCGCGCATCAACCAGTCGATCAACGGGCCGCTGATGTTTCCGTCATCGGGATCGCGCAGCTGGTTCGGACCCAGGTCGATATCGGTGTAAGCGCCCGGCATAAATCCGATATGGCCCTGAATGGCGATGCTTTCTGGCAAAGCCTCTTCATAGGCCCAGACGGAATTGGCCAGATACTCGCCTTGCACGGTGATATCATGGTAAGTCGCGGTGCCCTTGAACGGACAGAAGGTCTGCAGCTCGGTCTCGGCGCCCAGATCGACGCATAGATCATCGCGGGGGATGTAGATGGTCGGCGGCAGTCGAGTTTCATACATCACCTTGGCGTTGTGGCTTTCGGCCAACAATGTATCGTTCCGATAAATGGCAATCTTGCCCTTTAGCGGTTCAACCGAGATTCCATAGCCCGTGGTTCTTGGTGTGGCGTGGACGTTCATGATCGACCTCCCTTGCCATGGGTCCACAAAGAATGGGGCCTTACGCCTTTCATTCCAAGAGGGATCATGCAGATTTTATCGGCTGCGGGTCCGAGCCCCCCTTGATGTCAGACCATCTGAATGACATCTTTTTCGATCGACAGCATATAGCCCTTCTTCGCGATGTTTTTCACCAACAACTCGCTGACCATCTGATTGCCCAAGGCATCGCGCAGACGTTTGATCCGCGTGGCACCCGCTGCTTCATCACAATCTGACGCGTCCCGGCCTGAGATCATTCCTTCGATCTGCGCGCCGGACAGCACCTCATCATCCATGCGGGATTCGGCCAATACGGACAGGGTTTCCATCGCTGCCGGGGTCAGTTTGAAATCCATGTTGTTGAGGTAGACGGTGTTTTCCTCGCGGCTGATCAGCAGGGATGTGACCTGTATGCCGGTGCGTTCGATCTGCGCCATGCGGCGGTTCAGCAGCACCAGCATGACCAGAAACACAAACGCGGAAATTAACATCGCGCAGGAAAAGACCAACAAGACGTAGATCACCATCCGGTAGCTTGCCAGCGTGTCCGCAAATGCGGTGCCGGATTGAGCCAGAATCTCCAACAGCCGGATTTCTGCCTGCGAGGTCAGATCACTTTCGACGAACAGCCGTTCGACCCGTGCGTTGAAGGCGTTGGCATCGGGTAATGTCCACAGCAAAAAAGCGGCAGCGGTGACAAGGATGATCAGGATCGCGGCGATCCCTAGCCCAACTAGCCTTGTGCCAGACCGTCTTGCATCAGAAACGGAGATAGAATTTTCCGGCATTGGCCTTCCTTTGATCCAACCCTTCCGGCCCAAACACCGTCATTACATTCAGCAAGGTCCAGCCAGAGCCTTGCAGGCGTTGGGCGACCTCTTGCTGCGCCTGACCTTTGTCGCACGAGGTCACCTGCATCACACCGTAATGCAGGCGCAACGGGTTGTCCTGTTTTGCCTTGTAGTCCGCGTAGCAATCCGCTGCGGACGCGACTGAGCCCACCGATATCAGGGACGCCAGGGCCAAAGAAGAGATGATCTGTTTCATAGGCCGCATCCTGCGCATGAGTTGGCCCGATATTCAATAACGCAAGGGGTTTGCGCAGGCTGATATTGGATAGCAGAGGCCTGTTATTGCCTGTCTGAAAGGTGTGGGCCCAGTCTGGATGCATCGAATGCGCGGCCCTTCATGCGGTCGCATCCACATCCGAAAGGACAAGCAAGATGCACAAGAAATTCATCACTCTGATCATTGGGATTGCCATGGCTGTAACGGGGGTTTCCGCCTCACAAGCGCGCGCAGCGGACACGCGTGACATACTGGGCGGGCTGGCTGCGATCGCGATCATTGGCGCGGCGGTCAATCACTATAACAAGGAAAAACGCAAAGATCGTGAACGTGCTTCGCGGCAATATACCCATGTGGACCCAAAACCGCGCCATGTGAAACCACTGCCCAGACGGGTGGCGCGTTATGATCTGCCTCAACGCTGTCTGCGAACTTTCAATGCCTATGGGGACCGTCCGCTGTTGGGGACCGGTTGCCTCAACAAGCATTACAAACACGCCAATAGCCTGCCACAAGAGTGCAAGGTCGGTTTCTGGAATGGCAAAAAGGTCAAACGGGCCTACGAGCCCGCATGCCTGCGCCAACAAGGTTACCGCGTGGTTTATCAGTAATCAGTCACGAGCAGGAGCGGTGCCGCAGAAGCACCGCGCAAGAGAGGGGGCGGCGCAAGCGGCCCTCTCTTTTTTCTTGCGGTCGGTGATGAAACACGGTTTTCCAAAGGGATGATGGTTCCGAATTTTGAGCTAGAGCAGGCCCTGTTGGACGGCGGGCGTCTTCGCATCGCGGGTGTGGATGAGGTTGGGCGCGGCCCATTGGCTGGGCCGGTGGTTGCGGCCGCCGTGATCCTGAACCCGCTGGACATTCCCGAAGGGTTGAATGATTCCAAGAAGCTGACCGCGAAACGCCGCGCCGCTTTGGATGCGGCGTTGCGGGACCGGGCAGAGTTTGCAGTGGCCGAAGCATCCGTGGCCGAGATTGATGAGATCAACATCCTGCGCGCCTCGCATTTGGCAATGGAGCGGGCGGTGGCGGCCCTGGACCTGGCGCCTGATTATCTGCTGATCGATGGCAATATGATCCCGCGCGGCCTGAAGATCCCCGCCCAAGCCGTGGTCAAAGGAGACGCCCGATCAGTGTCGATTGCGGCGGCCTCGATCCTTGCCAAAAACTGGCGTGATCAACTGATGGTGGATTTGGCGCAACAGCATCCGGGATATGGATGGGAGACAAATGCCGGTTATCCGTCAAAACAGCACCGTGACGCGCTGCAAAATCTTGGTGTGACCCCACACCATAGACGTTCATTCAAACCGGTCCACAATATCTTGTATCAAGAGTAAATTGTAAGTCACTGATTCAAAAAAGAATTTGACGGCGAATCATCTTTGACTCATCCTTGTCTCAACCAAATGAGCGCAAAAGCGCCGTGGAACTGAGGCAGTGATATGACCACCATTAAGACAAAGGGCGCAGCCGCGCTCCCTTTAAACACGATTCTTTCCGGAGACTGCATCGACGTGATGAACAGTCTGCCCGAGGCGTCGGTTGACCTGATTTTCGCGGATCCACCGTATAATCTGCAACTGAAAGGTCAGTTGCATCGCCCCGATAACTCTCAGGTGGATGCGGTCGATGATCACTGGGATCAGTTTAGCAGTTTCGGTGCCTATGATCAGTTCACGCGGGAATGGTTAAAGGCGGCACATCGCCTGCTGAAACCCAATGGTGCGATCTGGGTGATCGGCTCGTACCACAATATCTTCCGTGTGGGTTCAGCCCTGCAGGATGCGGGCTATTGGATTCTGAATGACGTCGTGTGGCGCAAATCGAACCCGATGCCGAATTTCCGTGGCAAGCGTTTCACCAACGCGCATGAGACGATGATCTGGGCCTCGAAACAGGAAGGCGCGAAATACACGTTCAACTATGAGGCGCTGAAAGCCCTGAACGAAGGCGTGCAGATGCGCAGCGATTGGGTACTACCGATCTGTACCGGGCATGAGCGCCTCAAGGATGAAAACGGCGATAAGGCACATCCCACGCAGAAACCGGAATCGCTGCTGCATCGCGTTCTGATCGGGTCGACCAATCCGGGTGACGTGGTGTTGGACCCGTTCTTTGGTACTGGCACCACGGGTGCCGTCGCGAAAATGCTTGGTCGTGAGTTCATCGGCATTGAGCGCGAAGAAAGCTATCGCAAGGTCGCCGAAAAGCGCATCGCAAAAGTGCGCAAGTTTGACCGCGAGGCGCTGGAGGTCAGCGCCAGCAAACGCGCCGAGCCGCGCGTGCCCTTCGGCCAGTTGGTCGAACGCGGTATGCTGCGTCCGGGTGAGGAACTGTATTCCATGAACCAGCGTCACAAAGCCAAGGTTCGGGCAGATGGCACCCTCGTGGGCGACAATGTCAAAGGCTCGATCCATCAGGTTGGCGCGCATCTGGAAAACGCCCCCTCCTGCAATGGCTGGACATATTGGTGCTTCAAACGCGATGGCAAGACAGTGCCCATCGACGTGTTGCGTCAGCAGATCCGGTCTGAGATGCACAACTGATTTCAAGAATACCGCCGGTGCCTGTGGCCTGACACAAGGCACTTAGCCTTGCCCCGCCGATCCTACGGCGGGGTCTTTTGTTTTTGGCCAAGGAATGATTGCATAAGCCAAACTCGTCAGACCGTATAGGAGCGCTGACCTTTGACCGACATTGCACCCAGCCCGTCCCGCTTGAGCCGTTTCTTTATAACTCAGCCGGACGATTTTGATCTGGACCACAAATACGCCGAAGAGGCGCTGGAACGGCACAAGCGCGAAGGGCTGGAGCTGGCTGTCAGAGCCCGCTGGGTTGCGATGGGTTTGACCGGGATTTTGCTGATCTACCTGAACCCAAACTGGGAAGTTCTGTACTATCACTTCATCCTATTGCTGATTTGCGCAAACGGCTGGTTGATCCAGCGTGCGGGGCGCGTCGGGCAATCCAGGGTTGAGCTGCTTTTGATCTTTGCCGATCTGTTGATCATGACGCTTGGTATGATCGTCCCGAACCCGTTCAGCGATGATGTACGGCCCCTGGCGACACAATTTCGGTTCGACAATTTCCAGTACTTTTTCATTATTCTTGCTGCGGGAACGCTGGCCTATTCATGGCGCACTGTTGTTGCGATCGGATCCTGGACGGCTATGGTTTGGACCGTTGGCTGGGTCATCGCCTGGTGGGTTGCAACGCCATTCCCTGAATTGGGTGACAGGGTCTTTGTCGCGCTGCAAGGGTATCCCGATCTGCAGGGATTGCTTGATCCTAACAACTTCCTCGTGTCTCTGCGGGTTCAGGAAGTCATCGTATTTGTGATGGTTGCTGTGACCTTGGGCATTTCGATGCGACGGCTCAATCGCCTTCTGCTCAGCAATGCAGGACTGGAGAGGGAACGCGCAAACCTGTCACGGTATTTCTCGCCGAATGTGGTTGAATCATTGAGCCATAACGATGAGCCACTGAAACAGGTTCGCAAAGAGAACATAGCGGTTTTGTTTATCGACATTGTTGGGTTCACCCGGTTTGCAGCGGGTCGTGATCCTTATGAGGTGATCGAGGTTCTGCGCGGATTTCATGGGCGGATGGAGACCGAGGTATTTCGGCATAACGGTACGTTGGACAAGTATCTTGGCGATGGCCTGATGGCCACGTTTGGAACGCCGGTCACAACGCCGTTGGATGCGACCAACGCGCTTGGCTGCGCGCGGGCCATGGCCGAGGTTATCGAGAGATGGAACCTTGAACGCCGGCGCGCGGGTGAGGTCGAGATTCACGTCGGGATCGGGGTCCACTATGGCTCGGTCGTTTTGGGAGATATCGGTGCCAACCGGCTGGAGTTTGCGGTGATCGGCGATGCGGTGAACGTTGCGGCTAAGCTTGAGGCGATGACCCGTGAATTTAAAGCGGATATTGTAGTCAGCGATGCGCTGCGGGACCAAGTGTTGAAAGAAAGCCCGACGAGCCAGCCATTGCTGGAAGGGTTCGCCCCAAAAGCCAGCCAACCAGTGCGCGGCGTTGAAGACCCTATGGATATCTGGATCAACTAAGGGGCTCCCGCCCGGAGGGGCCGCATCAAAGATGCAACCCCACCCGTTGGGCCGGGCAGCGCGCTGGGCGCGCTGCGGTCAGGTATTTGGCTGCGGGTTCTGCGCTTTGTTGTAAGGGTGCCAATCCGTGATTTCGGGGTAGTATTGCCGCCGCCAGGCCCGGACCCGAGGGTTCATGACGCGCCGCCACAGGGGCGGGATCATCGCGGCAACGGTCATCACGGGGTAGCCATAGGGCAGTTGCGGCGCGTCCTCTTGTGCATGGTTTTGCAACAAGGGGAAGCGCCGGTTTGGTTTGTAATGGTGGTCGGAGTGACGCTGAAGGTTGATCAGCAGCCAGTTCGAGGCTTTTTGCGCGGCATTCCAAGAATGGCGGGGCAGGACATGTTCGTATTTGCCGCCGCCCATGTGTTTCCGCGTCAGCCCGTAATGTTCGACATAGTTGACCAATTCCAGTTGCCAGATAGCAACGCCCGCCTGCAACAAGAACAATCCCAGCCCGGCCCATCCTCCGATCAGCCCGGCCAGCAGAAGCATCCCGCCTTGTAGCGTCCAATAGCGCCAGAACGGGTTTGCACGGTCTGTCCAAGGGCGATCTTTGCGGGCAAGCTTGTCCTTCTCGGCCTGAAAGGCTGAGACCAGACATTGCAATAAAACGCGTGGATAGAAGCGATGGAACCCCTCATTATAGCGCGCGGTAACCGGGTCTCGTGGCGTTCCGACATAGCGGTGATGCACCAGCAGATGTTCGGATCGGAAATGTGAATAGAGGACCATTGCCAGCAGGATATCCCCCAGCCAGCGTTCCAGCCGAGACCGCTGGTGCATCAGTTCATGGCTGTAATTGATACCCACCGTGCCCGACAGGATGCCCATACCGAAGAACAGGCCAATCTTAGACCAGGTCGTCAGATGGTCGGTATGGGTTGCATACCAGATCAGGCCAAACAGGGTGACGAACTGAGCAGGGACCCAAAGCTTGGTCAGCAATATATACCAATGCAGGATATTGTCAGGCGTTTCCGGGTCTGCATTGTCAAGATTGAGCCCGGTGAGCCGATCCAGCGCAGCAAAGGCCCACCAGGTGGACAAGGGGATCAGCAGGACCCACCATCCGCCTGCTATTGCTGTGGCCCAGATCAAGGGGATCAACAGGAACGACACCCAAAAGGGTATCGCGGTCTGCCAGCGGGTCAGGGTTTGAGTTGCGATCATCTAGTGCTCCGAACCTTCGAACGCAGCCTAGCCCGAGCAATCGCGCTTGGACAGCGGGCTTATTGCCCCCTCCACAAATCGTGAGCCTTGCGCATCACAGTAGGCAGGTCGTTGGGTTTGAACTCATGCTTGGTCAGAAGTGTCAGCCCATCTGGTATGGTGTTGGCTGGCAGCACGGCTGTCCAGATTTTCAGCACCAGATGGAAATGTGTAAAAGTATGGCGCACTTCGCCCGGCAGGGTGCGCCAATCCGCTGGGAAAGGGGGCGCTTCGGCAGCAGTTTCAGACCAGTCAGACCCGGGCCAGCCGAGCATACCGCCCAATAGACCCTTGTCAGGACGGCGTTCCAACAGCAGCGCCCCG
Organism: Ruegeria sp. H3; assembly: GCF_056533095.1. Taxonomy (NCBI): domain Bacteria; kingdom Pseudomonadati; phylum Pseudomonadota; class Alphaproteobacteria; order Rhodobacterales; family Roseobacteraceae; genus Ruegeria; species Ruegeria sp. H3. Next base: position 60,128 of record NZ_JBQFOD010000008.1, read on the forward strand.
TCCACACGTTGGGCGATGTAGATATGACCGAAGCGGGTGGGTTTGGGCTTTTTCGGTGTTTTCTTTGGCAGCTCTGCCTGTGTTCCGGCGATCCGGGCCAGACAGGGATCGCGCAGCGGGCAGATGCCGCAGGCCGGGGATTTGGGTGTGCAGATGGTTGCGCCCAGATCCATGACAGCCTGCGCATAATCCCCGGGGCGCTGATTGGGCGTCAGCGCGGCGGCTTTGTCCTTCAGGACGGGTTTCGAACCGGGCAGTGGATCGTGAATGTCATAAAGCCGCGCCACGACCCGTTCGACATTGCCGTCCAGCACAGTCTCTGGATGGTCAAAGGCAATGGCCGAGATCGCAGCGGCGGTGTAGGGGCCAATTCCGGGCAATTGCAGAAGCGCACCGTAAGTGTCCGGAAACCGCCCATTGTGATCCTCCGCCACGACCCGCGCGCACTTCAACAGGTTGCGGGCGCGGGCATAGTAGCCAAGTCCGGCCCATTCACCCATGACCTGATCATCCGGTGCGGCGGCCAACGCTTGAACCGTGGGCCAGCGCGTGGTGAAGCGCATGAAGTAATCGCGCACGGCGGCCACGGTTGTTTGCTGCAACATCACCTCGGATAGCCAGGCGCGGTATGGGTCAGGCTGTACACCAGCCGCACGATCCGCCGGGCCCACGCGCCATGGCATTTCGCGGGCGTGGCGGTCGTACCAGTCCAAAAGCGCGGTGCTCACGCTGAATTCAGTGATGTCACGCAAGTTTTATCTAACTCCCCGTCAGGTTTCGCTGGCACCTGCCATCCTGCCCATTACAATAGCGGCGCAGGAGTTGGAAACCAGATGCAACGCAGACGTTCCTCGACCCGCGGGTTCAAACGCACCGCCAGTTTGCTGAATGATCAGATTCGGCGCGCCGGGGAAAGCCGGGGATTTGCCGTGTCGCGCCTGCTGACCCACTGGGCCGAGATTGTGGGGCAAGATACGGCCTCGATCGCGCGTCCGGTGAATGTGGGATATGGCAAAGGCGGGATTGGTGCCACATTGACGCTGCTGACCACCGGGCCACAGGCTCCGATGCTGGAAATGCAGAAGGAGCAGCTGCGCGGCAAGGTGAATGCCGTTTACGGTTACAACGCGATCAGCCGTATCCGGATCACTCAGACCGCTCCGACCGGATTTGCCGAGGGACAGGCCAGTTTCGATCACAAGCCGAAGCCGCCAAAACCCGAAATCGAACCTGAAATCGCAGCCGAGGCAGACAAAGTGTCGCGTGACGTTCACGATGGTGATTTGCGCGCTGCCCTTGAACGTCTGGGCCGCAACATTTTATCTAAGCACAAACGCTGAGAAAGGGCTGAGAATGAGCCGTATTGCAACAGGAATCTGTGCGGCTGTCGCCATTGCCGCTGGTGGGTATTGGCTGACAACCACAAGTTCGACCCGCGCCAACCCGCTGGTCGGAAGTGCCATCGCACAAGAGGCAGAGCTGGATACATCAACCATTGTTGAAATGGTTCAAGGGGCCGAAGATGCCCCGGTCGAGATCATCGAGTACGCATCCTACACCTGCCCCCATTGTGCCACCTTTCATAAAGGGGCCTACAAGCAGTTGAAGAAGGATTTCATCGACACTGGCAAGGTCAAGTTTACCTATCGTGAGGTCTATTTTGACCGCTATGGCCTGTGGGCGTCGATGATAGCGCGCTGCGCGGGTCCCGATAAGTTCTTTGGCATCACCGATCTGCTTTACGAGGGTCAGTCCGAATGGACCCGCGCCGGTGGCCCGACTGAGATCGTGGATGAGCTGCGCAAGATCGGTCGCCTCGCAGGGATCGACAACGATCAGCTTGAAGCTTGCTTGCAAGATGGAACCCGCGCCCAGACATTGGTTGCTTGGTATCAGGAAAACGCCGAGCGTGACGGGATTGAGGCGACACCGTCTTTCATCGTCAACGGCAAGAAAGTGTCCAACCAGTCCTACGCCGATTTCAAGCAGCTAATCGAATCTGAACTGGGCAGCTAAGCTGTTATCCGGTCGGCCCGAACAGGGCCGACGCTAGGGTGAGGGCGCGACCTTTGCCAACATCTCTTTGACGGCGTCTGCATCCGAGATGTGAAGACGAACCGGCAGGGTCACGACCTTTCGCCGGAAGGCTTCGGGCAGGCGGACAGCGTCTTTCTCGGTTGTCACCATTTGCGCGCCCAATAGGCGCGCTTCGTTCTCAAGGCGGGTCATCAGGGCTGTGGTCAGTGGCTGGTGGTCATCCAGCGCTTCGGCGCGCGCAAGCTCTGCCCCCTGTTGGCGGAGGGTTTGAAAGAACTTCTCAGGGTGGCCGATCCCGGCGAAGGCCAACACTTTGGAGCCTGTCCAGTCCATACCGGTCTGCAAGGGCTCGACCACTCCGGTTGCAAGCGGCACGGTGATCGCGTCAGCCCACTGCTCGGCAAATCTAGCCTGTGCGGAGGTATCCCCAAGCGAAAGAACCAGATCGGCGCGTTTCAGGCCAACATCGACCGGTTCGCGCAACGGACCTGCGGGCAGGCACAGTCCGTTCCCGAACCCGCGCTGGGCGTCCACCACGATGATCGAGAAATCCTTGGCGACCGAGGGGTTTTGAAACCCATCGTCTAAAACGATGACCGTTGCCCCATCCTCCGCCGCCGCGCGTGCCCCGGCGGCCCGGTCTTTTGCAACCCAGACATCGGCGAACATGGCCAGCAGCAACGGTTCATCCCCGACTTGCGCTGCCGAATGCTTGCCGGGGTCGACCCGCACCGGGCCTTCCAGCGTGCCGCCGTGCCCACGGGTGACGATATGTGGCGTGTGCCAGCTGTCGCGCAATTGCTCGACCATCCAGATTGCCGTGGGTGTCTTGCCCGTACCGCCTGCGTTCAGATTGCCGATGCAAATAACCGGCACGCCCGGTTTGACACCGGCCTCCTGTGCAACACGGCGGGCCGTTGCCGACGCATAGATACGACCCAGGGGGGCCAATATGCGCGCCCTTAGATCCAGTTGATCCGGGGGTGTGTTCCAAAATTCAGGTGCTCGCATTGTCCGAACTCCGTTGGTCCAGCGCGTCCTGCACCATCTCGATCAACCTGTCGGCCTGAGGCGCGCCTTCGGTGATCATTTGCCACCCGGCCAGTGCCATCCCCGCTGCCTGATCTGGCGCCAATAGTTCGGCCACTGCGTCACCCAACTCGGTTGCGGATTTGATCATGCGGGCTGCTTTGATCTGTTCCAACTGATCGTAAAGCCCCTGGTATCGATGCACAAACGGACCGTGCACAATGGCCGAGCCAAGGGCAATCGTTTCCAGCGGGTCGCACCCGCCTGCGCCGCGCTCAAGCGAGCTGCCCATGAAGGTCACTGGGCAGACCCGTTGCCACAGGCCCAGATCCTCGGGCTCTGAGGTCAGGATGACCTGTGTCGCGTCTTCGATCTGTTCACCCTCGTCCCAGTTGCTACAGCGTAGATCCATCGACGCCAGCCGCCGCTGCAGAGGCTGCGCTTCGCCCATGTCGGCAACATGCAAAACCAGCACCAGCCGGGGCATCAAGCGCAAGGCCTGACGGTGGGCGCTGAGGACCGAGATAAATTCTTTATCCTGAGTTCGTGCCGCCAGCCAGACGGGCCGGCTGGACAGGATATGGGTGACCTCGATCAGTTCGTCTTCGGGCCATGGCCTTGGGTTCGGACTGATCTGGAGGGGTGGGGATTCCTCGACTTTTGATGTTGGAATGCCCAGCCGCCGAATCTGGCGCGCGATCTCTTCTGATGGCGTCAGAATATGATCAAAGCAATTGAAGGTATACCGGCTGATATCCGGCAGCCAGCGCGCAAGTCTGGCGCTTGAAACCTCGGGTGTTGCTTCGATCAGAACCAGAGGGATTTTCTGCTCTGCGGCGCGGGTGATGATGCTTGGCATCAACCCACCACCGACCCACAGACCCATGTTCGGGCGCCAATGATCCAAAAAACTTCGGGCTGCGCCAGTATGCTCCAATGGGAGTGTGATCAGGGGAAAGCTGGTTTCTGCCCAACGCGAAAGATCAGCGTCCGGAGGGGCGGTTAGCAGCACGGACAATCCCGGCCGGACCTGTTTCAATCGCTCGCACAGATCGACGATCACGCGCAGGCGGTCCGGATCGGCGATATGCACCCACAAAACCTCGCCTGTTGGGCGCGGTAGATCGGTTCGGCCATCGTTTTTCGGCATACGCCACGACAGAATCCGATAGGCCATAAGGCTAAGCGATTGGGGTTGGCTCATGCCGGGATCCCCGGACCATCCTCATCGAGTTGCGCCGCCAGAATGGTGTGCAGTCCTTCACCGGCGGCGACCACCCCGTTCAATCGGGGATGTTCGTTGTTAAAGCGCAGCGGCTGGCCTTGGCGGTCCGTACATATTCCGCCCGCTTCGCGCACGATCAGATCGCCTGCTGCGATATCCCATTCCCAGCTGGGGCGCAGCGTCAACATTCCGTCGAACCGGCCCTCGGCGACCAGAGCCATGCGATAGGCCAGCGATGGGCGGTAGGCCCGTTTGAAGGGTGGTACCTGACCCGCGCGCCAATGATGCGCAGCCAAGTTCGGTTTGGCCGCCAGAAGCTCGGACTGGTCCAGAACCTGGGCTTGTGTTGCGTGGATCGGCGCGCCATTCAGCATGGCCCCCTGGCCCTTGCTGGCAGCATAAAGCAGATCGCGCATCGGCAGGTAGATCACGGCAGCAGTGACTTCGCCTTTGTCGGTAACGGCCAGCGAATGGGCCCATGTTCGGGACCCTTCGGCAAAGCTGCGGGTGCCATCGATCGGGTCGATGATAAAGGCGCGGTCTCGATCAAGGCGCGCGGCGGTGTCTTCGGTCTCTTCGCTGAGCCAGCCATAGCCCGGGCGGGCCGCTGGTAGGCGTTGTTCGAGCATCGCATTCACGGCCAGATCGGCTTCGGTCACGGGTCCGGCACCGTCGGGTTTATCCCAGCGCTGCGCCTGCGGTCCCGAATAGCGGGACGCGATCTTGCCAGCCTCAAGGGCCGCGTCGATCAGAAGTGGCAGATCAGTTGCCGGCAAGCGTCATTCCTTCGATCAGTACCGAGGGCACGACCCGCGACAAATAGGGCCGCGCGTCATTAGCCGGGATCATCCGCATAAGCATATCGCGCAGGTTGCCCGCGATGGTGCATTCGTTGACCGGATAGGTGATCTCGCCATTTTCGACCCAAAACCCTGATGCCCCGCGTGAGTAGTCACCAGTATTGGGGTTGATCGTTGAGCCAATCATCGAAGTAACCAACAACCCGGTTCCCATATCACGCAGCAAATCGGCGCGGCTTTGCGTGCCTTGGGTCAGACTCAGGTTCCAATTGCTGGGCGAGGGCGGACCTGAAACGCCACGGGCGGCATTTCCGGTCGACGCCATGCCCAGCTTGCGTGCGCTGGACAGATCCATCGTCCAGCCGGTCAGGATACCGTTTTTAACAATTGCGCGACGATGGGTTGGCAGGCCTTCGGCATCAAAAGGGCGAGAGCCCGAGATGCGCGGGCGATGCGGGTCTTCGATCAGGGACAGATGCGCGGGTAAAACCTGTTCCCCCAGACTGTCTTTCAGCCAGGATGCCCCGCGTGCAATTGCAGCGCCGTTGCTGGCTGCCAGCAAGTGTCCGATCAAAGAGGTCGATATGCGCTCGTCAAACAAAACCGGAAAGCTGCCGGTCTTCGGTTTGCGCCCGCCCACCAACGACACGGCCCGTTCGCCTGCCGAGCGGCCAATATCCTGCGGCGTGCGCAGGTCCGATTGGAAGGTGCGGGCGTCGCCGTCATAGTCACGCTCCATCCCCGTGCCTTCGCCCGAGATCGCCACGCAGGAGGTTGACCGATAGCTGCGCGCGTACTCCCCGGAAAACCCGTTGGTCGCCGCCAGACTAACCATATGGGTGCCGTAGCTGGCCGCTGCATCTGACACTTGCGATACGCCGGACACGGCCATTGCCGCCGCTTCGGCGACAATTGCATCCTGCATCAAGGCATCTGCTGCAGGTTCCGGCGCAGGATCGAACAGCTCCAACGCGTCGATATCCCAATCGGTGGCTAGTTGAGCGCTGTCAGCCATGCCCGTAAATGGGTCCTCCGGCGCCTCCTTGGCCATGGCCACGGCGCGTTCCGCCATTTTGGTCAGCGTATCGGGCCGCGCGTCAGAACTGGAGACAATCGCTTGCTGTTTGCCCACAAACACGCGCAGCCCAAATTCCGTTTCTTCCGAGCGTTCGGCATGCTCTAACGCTCCGTGCCGGACCTCGACAGAGACCGACGAGCCATCGATTACGATGGCATCCGCTGCCTCGGCCCCGGCTTTGCGCGCGGCATCCAACAGGTTCTGGGTCAACTCTTGTGGCGTGCGGGTCATGGCGTCTCCGGTTTCTTTGCACAGGACCTAGCCTTGCACAGCCCGTCTCGCAAGACCTGCAGCCGGATGCAATCGTGGTGTTTGCATCCAAGGTCATGAACAAGGGCGCATCGGGGCGCCCTTGTTCGATCACATTTACTTAATGCGTTGACCATTGGCCAGAATTTGGCCGTCTTCTTTGAACTCGATGGTCGATGTCAGCGTATCGGGTTCATCACCCGGCACGGCCATCATGCCCATCATCATACGCGCACCCAGCGCGTCATTCTCGGACATCAGCCCCATGCCAATCAGTTTGTCGATCAGTGCATTTGCGCCCACCAACTCAAGATTGGCGACACCCGATGGGGCGGGCATGCCGAATTCCTGGGTGTTTTCGTTGTCGAAGGCAAAGTCGCCGTCACCTGACAGGCGCGCGCCAACCAGCGAGACCAGCAGCTCGTTGATCGTTAACGAATGCAACTCGGCAGGCAATTCGTCGGAGCTTTCCAGAGCTGCCGCCTGTTCCGGGTCGAAGATGTTCATCAGCACCTTGGCCGTTCCGCTTGTATCCAGTGCAATTGTTGCCGGATCGCGGGGCAAGGTGCCTGCGGGGTCAAACATGCTCCACAAAACGTCAGACATGGTGAAATCGGTCAGGTTCATCGCAAACCCAAACGGTTTGACCTCATCCGAGGGCTGCACCGGGATATCAAGCTTCAGACCAGCCTTTTCCATCGCCAGTTCGAGCGGGAAAGGCAGGTCGGCTGTGGTCACTGCCATCTGGGTTTTGTTCTGTTCAAGATCATAAGCCAAGCTCTCGGCGTCCATACTGGCCGCGAAACGCCCACCTTCGGAGGAGCTTGCCATGGTGAACTCGCTACCTTCTGCGACCCCGCTGATATTTGTCTCGCCCGAGCCGTAAGTGAATTCACCATCAAATTCGAAACCGGAGGTATAAAACGCGCTGGGATCGCTCAGGTCTAGCCCGCTTGGCAGAACATTGTCGCCTTCGAATGTCAGATCATTCAACTGTCCGACGAACAGGCCCGAATCCCCAAGTTCAGGGTCTTCAAACGCGACGTTGTAAGACAGCTCCGCGGCCTCTAAGGTCTGAGCGATGGTGCGATCTTCACCGATGAGCATGCGCGAGCTGCCAGTCACATCGACCATATCGAACTGGACGTCAAATGCATCAGCGGGCAGCGCTTCATCGCCTGCCTCCAGCTCTTCAATCGCCACGCTCAGCTGGGATGCCGAATAATCATAGGTCATGTCCTCAGGTGTGCCTGAGACAACCATGTCCAGATCGGTCTGAGAATAGATCAGGTCGACAGAAAACACCTCATCCTCGGCGGTGCCGGACAGTGTCAATGGAAAGCTTTCTGGGAAGCCGATGCTGATCGTGCCATCGCCGTTTTCTGTCAGCGTAACTTCAGGCATCATCATGCTGAACTCGGCCTCATCCTCGGGCAGATCCATCAGCACAGTCATGTTCGTGATAGTCGTCACGTCCCCGGCACTGCTTTCATCACCGGTAATGGTATAGCCCATCGACTGAAAGTAAGACTGCCAGTCCGCCCAGATATCATTGGCGGTCAGGTCGGCCCAGGCGCCTTGGGTGGCAATTGTATAAGCCAGAGCTGCGCCGCAGCTGCGGCGGAGGAAAACAGACATAAGGTAACCCTTCTTGATCAATTTGATGCGCATGGTCGGGGTTGTGGCGGGCATCGTCAAGGGGGCAAGGGCTGGACCCTTTCCCCGTTTCCGCGCTACGCCTGTAGCCAAATTCCAACTCAGTACGTCAGGAGCGGCAAATGCAGGGAAAAACAGTACTTATAACCGGGGCCAGCCGGGGCATAGGCGCTGAAGCTGGGCGCGTTTTTGCCGCAGCCGGGGCCAATGTCGCGCTGGTTGCACGCAGTCGTGATCAGATTGATGCACTGGCGGCTGCGCTGGGGGATAACGCGATTGCGCTGGCCTGCGATGTCAGCGATTTCGTGCAGGTTGAGCAGGCGGTGGCCGATTGCGTCGCTCGCTTCGGCAGTTTGGACGTGCTGATCGGGAATGCCGGGGTGATCGAGCCGATCTTTCATCTGGCCAATGCAGATGTCGCGTCCTGGAGCCAGGCCATCGACATCAACCTCAAAGGTGTCTTCTACGGGATGCGCGCCGCCCTACCGATCATGCGCGCAGCGGGCGGAGGGACGATACTGACCGTTTCTTCGGGCGCGGCTTCGAACCCGGTTGAGGCGTGGAGCCACTATTGCTCCTCGAAAGCGGGGGCAAAGATGCTGACCGAATGCCTACATCTGGAAGAGGCGCATAATGGTATCCGCGCCATGGGTCTGTCGCCGGGTACGGTGGCCACAGATATGCAGCGCGTTATTAAGGCCAGCGGCATCAACCCGGTCAGCCAGTTGGACTGGGATGTTCACATCCCGGCGGACTGGCCCGCGCGGGCGCTGATGTGGATGTGCTCATCCGATGCGGATGAGTTTCTGGGATCCGAGATTTCCCTGCGCCAGGATGACATCCGCCAAAGGATCGGTTTGACGTGATTGAATTGACGCAGGACGACGGTCTTTGGATCGTCACGATCAATAACCCGGGTAAGGCAAATGCTTTGACACGGGCGATGCTGACCGAACTGGCCGAGATTGCAGAGGCGGCGACTGAGGCCAGCGCCCTAATCCTGACAGGCGCCGGCAAAGTGTTTAGTGCTGGCGCCGATCTGGACGAGGCGCGCGCCGGGCTCGCCACCTCGGACGTATGGGAGCGCCTGTCGGGCGCGATTGCCGCCTTGCCCTGCCTGACGGTGGCCGCATTGAATGGCACGCTGGCCGGTGGAGCGAACGGGATGGTGTTGGCCTGTGATCTGCGCATCGCGGTGCCGTCGGCCAAGTTCTTTTATCCGGTGATGAAGCTGGGTTTCCTGCCGCAACCGTCTGATCCCAAACGCATGGCGGCTTTGATTGGCCCTGCGCGGACCAAACTGATCCTGATGGCGGGGCAGAAGATCACAGCAGAAGAGGCCTATGCCTTCGGTCTTGTGGACCGCATCGTCGCGCCCGAAGACCTGATGCCCACTGCGCAAGAGCTGGTGGCGGACAGTGTGGCTGCAAAACCCGACATCGCCGCTGGCATCGCCGAGCTGTGCCGATGAGGTTGTCCGCGCTGCGATTGCGCGTCGCCGACCCGGATCGCCTAGCCGGTTTCTATCGGGAGGCGCTGGGTATGTCGGTGCAGGTCGAGGGGCAGAACCGCCGTGTTGGCTATAACGGGCAGGATGCGGATCTGTTGCTGATGCCGGGTGGCGGCGGGTACGCCCATGATCAGGGGCAACGATACTGGAAGATCGGGATTACCCTGCCCAATGTGGACGTGGCGGTTGAGGCGTTGGGCAAACAGGGCCATGCTGTCAGTGTCCCGCGTCAGTTTCTGGATATCGGCTACATGGCCCATCTCAGCGACCCCGAGGGCTTTGTGATCGAACTGCTTCAGCATGATTTCGAAGGCAACCGGCCCGAAACCGCAGCCGACCCGGCGCGACCCTTTGCGAAGGCACGGGTTGGCCAGATCACCCTGCGTACAGGTGATATAGCCGCCGAGGACGCATTCTGCCGCGCTCAGGGCATGAAACTGCTGTCAACGCAGGACGTCGCCCCATGCGGGTTCGATCTGCATTTCTATGCGTTCACGCATGACGTACCGCCTGATCCCGATCTTTGGGCGGTGTCGAACCGCGAATGGCTTTGGAAACGCCCTTACACAATGCTGGAATTCCAGCACGTTCAGGGCGCGCAATTCGCGCCTGTGCCGGACTACCAGGGGCTGGAGGTCGAAAGTTTGGCAGAGCCTATTCAGGATGCGTTTGGCGACCCAGTTCTGCCAGGCTGATCATCGCCCTCTGCGCTTGCCCGGCACTTTCGATTGAAAGCCGGGTGGGCGTCTGCGGACCCAGTTCAGGAATTTCTCAAGCCGTGGATGGGCGCGCAGGGCCTCGACCGTGCTGAAACTGCGCGCCAATTCGGCTTCGGACAGCGTGGCGTGGATTTCCTTGTGGCAAATCTTGTGCAGCAGCACGGTGGGTCCGCCCTTGCCTCCTTTGAGTTTTGGGATCAGATGATGCAGGCTGCCGCCGCCCTCGGGGATCGGGCGGTCGCAAAGCGGGCAGATTTGATCGCTGTTCGTCATGATATGGAATGATGCGCCTGTGGGCGATGAAGGCAAGAGGACTGCGATGGCGCAGGCAGTGGTGATCGGGGCAGGGCCCGCCGGATTGATGGCCGCAGAACAGCTGGCCCAAGCTGGTCACAGGGTTCTGGTGGTCGAGGCCAAGCCTTCAGTCGCGCGCAAGTTTCTGATGGCGGGAAAGTCGGGCTTGAACCTGACCAAGGATGAACCTTTCGAGACGCTGCTCCAATCGTATGACGAAGCCGCTGACTGGCTCCGCCCGATGCTAGCGGAATTCGACGCGCAGGATGTGAAAAACTGGGCCCGAGAGCTGGGGCAGGAACTATTCACCGGTTCTACCGGGCGTGTGTTCCCGTCGGTTATGAAAGCCTCGCCGTTGCTGCGCGCGTGGTTGGCGCGCCTGTCTGAAATTGGCGTTGAGATTAAAACCCGCTGGCGCTGGACCGGATGGCAGGACGACGCGCTCAGCTTTGACACGCCAGACGGGGCGCAGGCGGTGAAAGCCGATGTGACGATCCTTGCAATGGGTGGAGCCAGTTGGGCGCGTTTGGGCTCAGATGGGGCTTGGGCGAATGACCTTGTCCAAAGAGGTGTCGAGGTCGCCCCCTTTGCCCCCGCAAATGCGGGTCTGCTTGTCGATTGGTCCGATCACATGTCAAAGCACTTCGGCGCGCCGATCAAAGGCGTGGCACTTCAGGCCGGATCGCTGCGCACGCGAGGCGAAGCCGTGATCTCTGCTCGTGGTCTGGAAGGCGGCGGCATCTACACCATCTGCAAGGCCGTGCGGGATGGAGCGCCGCTGATCCTTGATCTGATGCCTGATCTGACGTTGGACCACGTGGCGCAACGCCTGAGCAGACCCCGCGGCAAGGCCAGCCTATCCAACCACATCCGCAAGTCGCTCAAGCTGGGTCCGACCCGAACCGCTTTGCTGACCGAGTTTGGTCGCCCCCTTCCCACCGAGCCCGAGGCGTTGGCCAAGGTGATCAAGGCGTTGCCCATCTGTCATTCTGGATTGCGCGCGATAGACGAAGCAATCTCGACCGCGGGGGGCGTTTCACGCGATGCGGTGAGTGACGGCCTGATGCTGACCAACCTTCCGGGTGTGTTCTGCGCGGGCGAGATGCTGGATTGGGAAGCCCCGACGGGCGGCTATCTGCTCACGGCGTGTTTCGCCACCGGGCGCTGGGCTGGTCGATCAGCCGCGGACTGGCTGCGAACTAGCTAAGCTCGGCCAGTTTCTTATAGGCAGGCCGGTTCCGCATTTCTTTGCCATAGGTTTTCAGTACATCTGAATTCAAAGGGAATCCGGCGCCTTTGGCCCAGCTCATGCAATGGACCAAAAGGATATCGGCAATCGTCATTTGATCACCCAGCAGGAATGGACCTTGAAACCGGCGTTCTAGCCGCTGGAAATTATTGTCGAATTCCCATTTGGCCGCCTCACTGATGCCGGGTGCGCGTTTGTCTTCGGGCAAAATGAAGCCATGTCGTGCGGCGACCCATAGAACGGCGTCCAACTCGTCAAGAATTGCATGAAAAAGCGAATCCTGAATGGCGCGGTCATAGCTGCCTGCCGGATAGGTAAAAGCGGCATGTTTATCAGCCAGATAGGTCATGATCGCGGAGCTGTCCGAGATCAACTGGCCACCATCCTCCAGTACAGGGATCTTACCAGTGTGGTTCAACGCAACGACCTGGGGATCGCGTGGTCCGACTTTTATCAGCTCATATGGCTGACCCAACTCCTCAAGCAGCCAGATGACACGCGCTGCGCGGCTTCGAACGCTCCCATAGACTTTGTACATGCTATCCTCCTGCCAAATGTCTGCCCGAATGTGACCCAGATCGCGCGTACGTCAAGACATACGCGGGGTCAGCGTGACCGCGCCAGCATCGCCAATCGGATCATTGCGCGTTCGACCAATGCCATCGCGGGGGCGGTTTGGCCGGCAGATCGCAGGGACAGGTCGGTATCTGTGAGTACCGTCAGTGCCGTTTGTAGTTTTGGCGCGCCCCATCCCTGCGCCTGACGCAGAATGCGGTCGCGCCGTTTGCCATAGACCGGAGGCCGCAGCTTGCCGATGCCTTGTGCTGCACCACCGGGATCTGAGGCGCAGGCATAAAGTGTGCGAAAATGCCGGGTCGCACCAATGCAAAGCGTTACCCCGTTGGTGCCTTGTGCCTGCAAGCGTCGGATGAGCGGCCCGATTTCTCCGGCGCGTCCTTCGGCAACAACGTTCAGGACATCGTCCAGCGCCGCCTCGGTCGAGCGGGGCGCGCAGGCTTCTATGTCATCCATGCTCAGCTCGGTATCATCGCCGCGTTTGTAAAGTGACAGCTTTTCAATTGTTTGGGCGAAGTCACCTGGGCTGAGGCTGACGGCCAGTTCGCTGAGTGCTGACATCTGATCGCGCGGGATGTTGCGTAGTCCGGCTTGGTTCAGAACCCGCTCGACCTCGGCTCGTGAAGGGGGATCATCGTAGATGCCAACCGCGTAGGCCTGCGGATGCGCCTCAAAGGTCTTGCGGATTTTCGAGCTGGGTTTCAGCTGACCCGCGGTGACGATGATCTGCGCATCACCGGGCGCCCAATCCTCGAGCGCCGCCAAAATCGACGGCGCGGCAGTATCGGTCGCCTCTTCCACAAAAACCGCGCGCGGACCCGGGAAAAAGCCAACCGCCTTGACCGCATCCAGCAATAGGGCCGGATCGCCGCGCAAGTCGCTGCCCGGTATCCGTGTCAGGCGCATTTCCTCTTCGGCGTTCTCTCCAAGCAGAGCGGCCAGAACCTGTTGACGTTTCAAAGCAACCCGCATGGCATCGGCACCGTAGATCAGCAGCCCAGTTTTATCCGCATCCGGCTTGGCGAAATAGCCATCCGCCTCACGCGGGCTCAGCTTCATGCGGTCAGGTCCGGCGTGGCATAAAGGCGATTGACGATCTGATCCGACAGAATCGACATCAGTCGCCGTTTCGCATCCCGCTCATCTGCCAGTGTGGAAACGGTCGAACCTGCAGCCGAATAGCCCACAAAATCGGTAACCGTACCCGACGCCATGATCTGACCTGTTTCGTTGGATCGAAGCGAAAACTCTGCCCGGCCGTTGATGGTATAGCGGTTGGTTTCGTTGGTTGTCGTGATCGCGGCGGCTTGAATGTTGGTCGCAACCTGAACGTTCAGCTTGTAATCCTTGCCGGATGTGGCGCTGCGGCCCAGTTTTTGTTCAAGGTTTTCAACCAGAAGAAAACTATCAACCGTGTTCGGAGCCGATAGCTCGACCCGGCCAAACAGTTCGGAACCAGACCCACCTGGGGCGTAAACAGGTTCAAATCCGCAGGCAGACCCGGCAAGGCAGGCTGCCAGTGGCATCAGTAGAACTCTTCTGCGATCAAACGACGACATTCACGATCCGACCCGGAACAACGATGACTTTCTTCGGTGCAGCACCATCCAGCGCCTTTTCGACAGCTTCGGTGCTAAGCGCGATTTTTTCAACCTCGTCCTTGGGTATATCCTTCGGAACGCTGATTTCTGCGCGGCGCTTGCCGTTGATTTGAATGGGCAGGGTGACGGTATCATCCACCAGCATCGCCTCATCCGCCTCTGGCCAGGGTGTTGTCGCGACCAACCCTTCGCCACCCAACAGTTGCCAGAGCTCCTCGGACAGGTGCGGCGTCATCGGCGACATCAACTGTGCCAATATCTTCGCTGCCTGGCGTTTGGCATCTGACCCTGCTTTGGATTTGGCAAGCGTATTGGTGAACGCATAAAGCTTAGCGATAGAAGCGTTGAAGCCAAAGGATTCGACCCCGCCAGATACATCATGGATCGCTTTGTGCATCTCGCGCAGAAGGGTCTCATCCTCGTCATTGGCCGGGATATCCAACTCGGCGATCTCAGACGCAATGCGGTGCACGCGGCTGAGGTGCTTAAAGGCGGCCTCGGCCCCGGATGCGGTCCATTCCACGTCCCGTTCAGGCGGAGAATCGGACAGAACAAACCAGCGCGCAGTGTCGGCGCCAAAGGCTGAAATAATGCTGACCGGGTCGACCACATTTTTCTTGGATTTCGACATTTTGGCCGAGGGGATGATCTCGACCTCGGTGCCGTCGGCCAGTTTACCGTCGGTCACGTCCTCGGGCAGGTGGTAGACCGGGCGGCCCTTGGCGTCGCGGGTCTGGTAAATTTCGTGCGTCACCATGCCTTGGGTGAACAGCGCATCGAACGGCTCGATAGCCTTTTTCGGCAGATGACCGGTGATCTGCATCGCCCGCGCAAAGAAACGGGAATAGAGCAGATGCAGAATCGCATGCTCAATCCCGCCAATATACTGGTCGACATTCATCCAGTACTCGGCCTCGGCCAAATCTGTGGGTGTTTCGGCATGCGGGGCTGTGAAACGGGCATAGTACCAGGACGAATCGACAAACGTGTCCATCGTGTCGGTTTCGCGCTTGGCTGGAGCGCCGCAGGCAGGGCAAGGGGTATCGCGCCAGTTGGGGTGGCGATCCAGCGGGTTGCCGGGGATAGAAAAGTCGATGGGTTTGCCGTTGCCATCATCATAAGGCAGTTCGATCGGCAGGTTCTCTTTCTTCTCGGGAACTGTGCCGCATTTCTCGCAATGAACCACGGGAATCGGGCAGCCCCAATAGCGTTGACGGCTGAGGCCCCAGTCGCGCAGACGGAATTTGACCTGCGCTTTGCCCAAATTCCGCTTTTCGAACCAGTCGATTGTTTTGTCGATCCCGTCCTGGCTGGTGGATTCGCCCAGACCGGCAAAGTGGTCGATATAAACGACTTTCTCGGATTTCTGGGGCACCAGCGCCTCGGTTTCGATCTCGGATTCATCACCTGGCATATGGAACGCAGGCACAACGGGAAGCTGGTACTTGCGGGCAAAATCCAAGTCACGCTGGTCGTGCGCTGGACAGGCGTAAACCGCGCCCGTGCCATAGTCCATCATGACAAAGTTGCCGATCCAAACCGGAAGTTCCTGATCCGGCCAGACGGGATGACGCACGGAGATACCGGTATCGATGCCCTTTTTCTCGGCCTTTTCCATGGCCGCTTCGGTGGTGTCCATCTTGCGACATTCGGCGATGAACTCAGCAGCTTCGGGGCTGTTTTCTGCCAGTTGGCGCGACAAAGGATGTTCCGGCGAGACTGCAATGAAACTTGCACCCCGCAGCGTATCCGGGCGGGTCGAGTAGCAGATGATGGGCTCACCGCCATCTGTGCGCTCAAACGGGATTTCGATGCCGCGCGACTTGCCGATCCAGTTTTCCTGCATAAGGCGGACCTTGGCGGGCCAGTTGTCGAGGGTATCCAGCGCCTCAAGCAATTCTTCGGAATAGTCACTGATCTTAAAGAACCACTGGGTCAGCTCTCGCCGTTCCACCAATGCGCCCGAACGCCAGCCGCGCCCGTTTTCCACCTGCTCATTGGCCAAAACGGTCATGTCGACCGGGTCCCAGTTCACCACTGCGTTCTTGCGATAGACCAGCCCGGCCTCAAGCATATCCAGGAACAAGGCCTGCTGCTGACCGTAGTATTCGGGGTCACAGGTGGCGAATTCTCGGGACCAGTCGATGGACAGGCCCAGAGGTTTCATCTGTCCGCGCATGTCGGCGATGTTGCTGTATGTCCAATCTTTCGGGTGACCGCCGATTGCCATTGCCGCGTTTTCTGCGGGCATTCCGAATGCGTCCCAACCCATTGGATGCAATACGTTATGGCCGGTTGCCAGCTTGTGCCGCGCGATCACGTCGCCCATCGTATAGTTACGCACATGACCCATGTGAATGCGCCCGGACGGATAAGGAAACATCTCAAGCACATAGTATTTCGGCTTGTCTGCCTTGCTGCTTGCCGTGAAGATCCCGGCCTTGTCCCAGGCCTCTTGCCATTTTGCTTCGATTTCGTTGGCCGAATAGCGCGACATCATGCGGTCCTTCGTGAATGAAAACGCCGGGTCAGAACCCGGCGTGGTATTAGAGTGTATTTCGTCGGGTTGCTAGAACTTACTGTCTGCAATGCGCAGCTGACGGGCGCGGGACAGGATCGCATCCTCAACCGCGCGCGCGGTCGCATCGCTAACAGGCGCGCCGCCGCTGCTTTGCAAGGCGACCGATAAAGACCGCGCAGCAAGGGCCGGGTCACTGATATGCACAGTCGCCCGATAGGAGCGTCCGCCGCCCGGAGGGGTGCCATACCCCGTTACGATCACGCCTGTGAAAGGATCGACCTCCTGAACTGGAAGAAAGCTAAGAACATCCAGCGAGGCGGACCAAAGATAACGATTCACATTGGTTGTCTGCTCGGCATTGCCGCGATCAAACACATCCCAGATTGACGTGCGTTCAGGGTCGTTCAATTCGCGCTCAGAAGACCGGCTGCTATCGGTGTTGCTATAAACGGGGTTTGGCGCGGCGCTTCGATTCGGGCCACAGGCCGAAACGGCGGCTATTGTTGCAATCAAACCCAAAATCGTAGGCACACGCATCGTAAGCAGGTCCTGTTTTCACTCGCTGTCATCGTCAGGGGATACTCCTAACTAAGGTCCCTGTGCGCAACAACCCTATTCTTTGGTATTTATTGAGTGTGCAGTTGGGCAGCAGGACGAGAAGATGACTGTGGCATCCTTGCACCAATATTTTGTCAATGACAGCGCGTTGTTTAGGCCAAGCTTGCGCAAAGGGGGCAAAAAGAGCGAAACGATGTCCGTGCTGAGACATGTGCTAGGCATGTGTCGAGTAGATAAATCTTTGAAACCGAGGGAAACAAGATGAAAAAAGTTCTCTTTGCAACGACGGCGCTGATCGCGACCGCAGGCGTTGCAGCAGCTGAAGTTAAGTTCGGCGGCTACGGTCGTTTCGGTATTGGATACCTGGAAGACCGTTCCACCGACGCCAACGTGAGTGACACCATCCTGGTCTCGCGCTTCCGTCTGAACATCGACGGCATCGTTGAAACCGACGGTGGCGTACGCTTCGAAGGTCGTGTTCGTGTGCAGGCTGACGAAGACTCCGACAACGGTGAAGCAAACGCAGCTGGCCTGAACGGCGCGCGCTTCTCGGTCATCTTCGGTGGTCTGCGTGTTGACGCGGGCAACGTTGCTGGCTCGTTCGACAACCTGGCAAACTACTACGGTAACGAGCCTGGTCTGGAAACATTCATCGGCCAGTACTCGGGCGTTGACTATGACTTCCTGGCCTACTCGTCGACTGGCGCGGGCGCAAACGCTGTGTTCTTCCAGTACGCAGTTGGTGACTTCGCGTTTGGCGCGTCGTACGACCAGAACGTTGGCAACGTTGGTGGCGACACCACCCTGAGCGGCATTGACCGTTGGGACCTGAGCGCGACCTACACCTTCAACAACATCACCGCAGCACTGGCCTACGGTCAGACCGATGCTCCGGCTGGTGGTGAGAAGAGCACCCTGACCGTTCTGACCCTGGGCGCAGAATTTGGTGACTTCTCGGGTACTCTGTTCGTCGCAGACGATGACGTTGCAAACGATGCTGAAAACGGCACTGCATGGGGCTTCTCGGCCGCATACAATGTTGGTGCGGCTCTGACCCTGACCGCCGCTTACGGTGACGGTTCGGCTGACGACGATACCCGCAACATCGGTATCGGCGCTATCTATGACCTGGGTGGCGGTGCATCGCTGCGCGGTGGTATCGGCGACATCAAAACTGGTGACGCGGACGGTCAGCTGCGTGCTGACTTCGGTGCCCAGTTCAACTTCTAAGTTGATCTGAACCACAAAGTTCTCAGGGCGGGTTTTCGGACCCGCCCTTTTCTTTTGCCGTCACATGGTGTTCTGTCGCCTCAGAAGGCAGATTCAAGGAACATCATGTCGCTGCAAGACATCACCACCCGCATCGCCAGTGCCGAAGCCAAAGCTGGGCGCGATCCGGGGTCGGTCAAGCTTATCGCTGTTTCCAAGGTGCAGCCGAATGAGCGGGTGCAGGCTGTACTGGAGCAGGGTCATCGTTGCTTCGGTGAGAACCGGGTGCAGGAGGCGGCGGGCAAGTGGCCGATGTTCAAGGAACACTTCGAAGGAATTGATCTGCACCTCGTCGGCCCGCTGCAAACCAACAAGGCGCGTCAGGCGATGGAATTATGCAACGCCATCCATTCGGTTGATCGCCCGAAACTGGCCAAGACCTTGGCTCGACTGGCGCAGGAGGTCGGAAGCTGCCCCGCGCTTTTCATTCAAGTCAATACAGGTGAAGAAGAGCAAAAGGCAGGGATTTTGCCGTTGGAGGCGGATGGTTTTATCGCCGAATGCCGTGCTCTTGATCTACCTATCCAAGGCCTGATGTGTATTCCGCCAGTCGAAGAAGAACCCGCATTGCATTTTGCTTTGCTGGCCAAAATCGCAAAGCGAAATGGTTTGACGGGCCTGTCGATGGGGATGAGCGGTGATTTTGAACAGGCCATCGCACTAGGTGCCACCCACATACGCGTTGGTTCGGCCATCTTCGGCGAGCGTGTCAAACCTCAGGGATGATCAAACGCGTGCCGGGTATGATATGGCGGGCAATCCAGTGCAGGTGATCACGCCGAAAGGCAATGCACCCTTCAGTCGGATACCCGGGCCTGCGCCATTGATGAATAAAAATGGCTGACCCGGAACCCGGCACCGCATTGGGCCAGTTCCAGTTGGTGATCAAAACCAGATCATACAGCGGATCCGCGCGGCGCAGTCTCTCATGACTACACTCATAAGGTGCTGTGACCAAAGAGTTATATTTATCATCCGACATATCATCTGACCACAGATCCCAAGGGCCAATGGGCTGGGCCCATCCGGCAGGCGGTGAGATGCGATCAGGGCGATAGAGCATTCCTACGATTCGATGGGTTCCGGTCGGCGTCGCGCCGTCGCCTTCGCGCTTTGCGTTGCTGAGCCCTCCTTTCCCTATGGAACAGGGAAACACGCGCCCCATGAACCGGGCCCCGCGCGGGGTTAGGACCAGATCACCAGGTGTCAAAGCAGATGCCCGGACTTCGCGGCCTTGGTGGCCAGATAGCCTCGGTTATGTGCAGTTTCACCGACCTTCAGCGGTACTCGCTCGGTTACAGCGATGCCGGTTTTTTCCATCATAGCGATCTTGGCAGGGTTGTTCGTCAACAGTCGAACCGAGCTGAAACCCAGCGATTTCAGGATGTCCGAGCCAAGACGGAAATCGCGCTCGTCATCCTCAAAGCCCAATCGATGATTGGCTTCAACCGTGTCAAACCCTTGATCCTGAAGGAAATACGCGCGCATCTTGTTGGCCAGTCCAATCCCGCGACCTTCCTGATTCAGGTAGAGCAATACGCCCGCGCCTTCATCCCCCATCTGCGCCAGAGCCCCACGCAGTTGAGGTCCGCAATCACATTTAAGGCTGCCCATCAGGTCACCGGTGAAACAGGCTGAATGCAGACGGGCGAGGACCGGCTTGCTGCGATCCGGGCGTCCAATTTCGACGGCGTAATGTTCTTCGCCCCCGTCTTCAGGACGGAAAACATGCAACCGCCCGGCTTCGGACACCTCCATAGGCAGGCGCGCGGCAACGATTTCGTGCAACGCACTGCGTTCCGCCAAATGCGGCGCGGCGCGCGCGTGATCGATGCAAGTCAGCCCGCGCTCAGCCGCGAAGGATCGGCCGTTTTCGACGGAAACAACCACCGCAGCGGGCAACAGGCGTGCCGATTTGGCCAGAGCGATGGCAATGCGATGCAGATTGGCGCTGCCCTGCCGCTCGGTCATCAGCGGGCCTTTCATCGGCGCGTTCAAATCGTCCGAGGGGTCAGCAACGGCTTGCACCCAGCTGATATCTGCGTCCGCAGGAACAAGGACCCGCGCCAGATCGCCGTCATAGGCCCGCGCCTTCAGCGTCTCGGCACGCCGCCCGGTGATCGCCACCACGGGCGTGCCGCCAAGCTTGCGCAGATCGGCCAGCCGTTGAGGGCTGAGCGTCTCGGTCGATGCGGCCAAAACGCAAAACCCGCTATCATCGGTCAGTGCCACCGGCACGCCCATGCGCAAATCGGCCCGTGCGCGGGCCAGCAATTCGGTCGTGTCAGGGCTGAGACTCATCGATGATACCTTACAACATCCGGCGAATTACTACCGGTTTCACCCGGAAAAGTGAAACATTTCCGCTGCGTCCGACACGAAGGCGTGAGACGATTGCAGCAAAGCTTGCTGATTGCATATTCCAAACGCAAGTGATGGAAAAGGCTTAGGAGGACCGCAGATGGCTCAGCTCAAGAAAATCCTGCTGGTGGATGACGACGAAGACCTGCGCGAAGCGCTTAGTGAGCAGTTGGTGATGACCGAGGACTTTGACGTCTTCGAAGCCTCCGACGGTGCATCAGCAATGGAGCGGGCCCGCGAAGCTATCTACGATCTGGTCATTCTGGATGTTGGTCTACCTGATACCGATGGGCGAGAACTGTGCCGCCTGATGCGCAAACAGGGCGTCAAAAGCCCGATCCTGATGCTGACCGGCCATGACAGTGACGCCGACACCATCCTGGGCCTGGATGCCGGTGCCAATGACTATGTCTCGAAACCATTCAAGTTCCCGGTTCTGCTGGCGCGTATACGCGCACAGCTGAGACAGCATGAGCAATCTGAGGACGCGGTGTTTGTGCTGGGGCCCTATACGTTCAAACCGGCCATGAAAATGTTGATCACCGAGGAAGACCGGAAAATCCGTCTGACCGAGAAAGAGACGAACATCCTCAAGTTCCTGTACCGTTCGACCGATGGGGTTGTTGCCCGCGATGTGCTGTTGCATGAGGTTTGGGGCTACAACGCGGGTGTCACGACTCACACGCTGGAAACGCACATCTACCGCCTGCGTCAGAAAATCGAGCCCGATCCGTCCAATGCGCGCCTTTTGGTCACAGAATCGGGCGGATATCGATTAGTGTCTTGATCGCCTATGGATTGACTTGGATCAAAGTGATACTCTGCACTCATAATTAGGTTACTCCCATCCCGCGCATGTCCGGGTTATGACATGTACCTCCCTGTTGGACTGCCGGGCCTGATGGCCCGGCTTTTTTTGTGGAAGCTGCAGCACGAAACGACGAGAATTAGGCGAAAACTTCGCCAACCTCTGCGGGAGCGGGTCTTTGACGCGTCAGCGCAAGAGCGATGCTCGTCAGCCCAAAAACAATAAACGGCAGCATCAGTAGATTTTCCAGCGTTGGATAACTTGCATCAATTGCTGATCTGGAATCAAACAGATGCGTGTGAAAAGCAAAGGCGCGCGTAGTGATTTTTATGAGAAGTACCGCTGTAAATGCGACACAGAACTGGAATGCGAGATTCCAAAGTCCGACAGGTTTCTCAAATTTCGCTACGCTCAGCCGCGATGAGCCAAGGATAGCAGCTACGCACCACAGGACAATCGTGCATCTATATGTCGTTGGCGTTGTTGGACTGTTGAAGATCAAGGTTGATGCCAAAATGACCCCGCTGAAAGCATATGCGACGGCGGCGGCGGATGCGCGGGACCAATAGTGAACGCTACGCACCGTACTCTCATCTTCGAACAAACGGTGTTCCACCGACGGCCAGACTGCACGAAGGCTGCCCACAAAGCCTAGACAAACATACAAAACTCCACATCCCAAAGCGAGAAATGGCGCGATGTAGACAGGAGACAGCCACAATGCCAAGGGTGCATGGAACGCAATCAGTCCGGCCCATATGATCACGACTGCGCCGAATAGGCATACACCGATCTGAATGAGTATGTGCCTCGCCTCATGGGGCGCGACGACCAAGCTATTCAGTCTGGGTACAATCAAAAACGCAAGGGTCACTACAAGGCCAGCAACAGGAAGATACGGTGCGAAGCCCAGATTGATTCTGGTTCTTCCATCAAGTTGTTGCACAAGGAACGACACTGACAATGCAATTGTGAGCGTCGTGATGACGATGACAGTTCTTATCAGTGAGTGATGAGCTTTTAAAATAAACCAATTCATAAGTGGGGCGTATTAGGCAAACTTGACAAAACTAAGACCGCCTCGCTTGAGAAATCATCATTAACGAGAATTGAGTTTCGCACATCCGATGCGGGCGATTTCCTCTTCCACGCTAACACTGAGAAACCCAACTCTAGCGGTAATCTTTTCTCATGGCACCTTGCGCTTGGCCGCGCTAACCTCCGCTCAACTGCGACAGAGGAATCCCAACCCATGCCCTTCACTCTTGCCACCTGGAACATCAACTCCGTCCGTTTACGTGAGCCTATCGTGCTGAAACTTCTGGAAGAAGAGGCTCCGGATGTGCTGTGTTTGCAGGAATGCAAGTCTCCGGTCGAAAAGATCCCGACCGAAGGCTTTGCGGAACTGGGGTATACCCACATGGTGGCGCGAGGGCAGAAGGGCTACAATGGCGTTGCCATCCTGTCGCGCATCCCGATGGAGGAAGTGGGCGACAAGGATTTTGCCGGTCTCGGCCATGCCCGCCACATCGCGGGGCGGTTGGAGAACGGAGTGACGATCCACAACTTCTATGTCCCGGCGGGCGGGGATGTGCCGGATCGTGAGGTGAATGAGAAGTTCGGGCAAAAGCTCGATTACCTCACCGACATGCGCGATTGGTTCCATGCGAAAAAGCCTGAAAAATCCATCTTGGTTGGCGATCTGAACATTGCCCCGCGCGAAGATGATGTCTGGTCGCACAAGCAACTGCTTAAGGTTGTCTCTCATACCCCGATCGAGGTCGAGCAACTGGCCGAGACGCAGGATGCAGGCGGTTGGATTGATATCACGCGGCAGGATATCCCCGAAGGGCAGCTTTACAGCTGGTGGTCTTACCGCGCGCGGGATTGGGATGCGGCAGATAAAGGGCGACGGCTGGATCACGTCTGGGCCACGCCGGATATTTCGAACGCTGGCCATTCCAGCCGCATTCTGCGCGACGCGCGCGGGTGGGAGAAACCCAGCGATCACGCCCCGGTCTTTGCCAGTTTCGATCTGTAATTGCGCAACTCGGCCCTTGGTTTCTGCGCCAAGCGGTTGCATATAGGGCGCAAGTTTGAACGAAAGAGTATTTGCCATGGACCTTCTGAACAGCTCAGACAGCACCGCCGCCACCGATCTGATCAAGGATGGATCTGAGGCTACGTTTATGGCCGATGTGGTCGAGGCGTCGCAGGAAACCCCTGTGATCGTGGACTTCTGGGCGCCGTGGTGTGGTCCGTGCAAGACGCTGGGACCGCTGCTGGAAGAGGCCGTGACCGCCGCCAAGGGCGCGGTGAAGATGGTCAAGATCAACGTGGATGAGGCGCAGATGATCGCGTCGCAAATGCGTATTCAGTCGATCCCAACCGTTTACGCGTTCTTTAAAGGTCAGCCTGTTGACGGGTTTCAAGGGGCTGTGCCGGGGTCCGAGATCAAGGCCTTTGTGGATAGGGTTATCGAAGCGGCAGGTGGCGAAAGCCCAGGTGGGCAATTAGAGGATGCCGCTCAGGCCGCCGAAGAGATGCTGGCCGAAGGCGCGGCTGTTGATGCGGCGCAGACTTTCGCGGCCATTCTGGGTGAAGACCCCAACCATGCTGCGGCCTATGGCGGCTTGGTGCGGGCGCATATCGCATCCGACGATCTGGAACAGGCCGAGGCGATCCTGAACGGTGCCCCTGCAGAAATCTCCAGCGCGCCCGAGTTGGAAGCGGCCTATGCGCAGCTGGAACTGGCGAAACAAGCCGCAGATGCGGGTCCCGTAGCCGAACTGACCGCAACGGTCGAGGCTGAGCCCGACAACCATCAGGCGCGTTTCGATCTGGCGCAGGCTCTGCATGCGAATGGGGATGTCGAAGACGCCGTCGCACAATTGCTGGAACTGTTCCGTCGAGACCGTGAGTGGAATGACGGTGCCGCCAAGACGCAACTGTTCACGATCTTCGATGCGCTCAAGCCCAATGATCCAATTGTTCTGAACGGGCGGCGTAAGCTCAGCTCGATGATATTTGCCTAATTCCGGATCAGAGCTACACTCGGATACATGATGCATCCCGCTGACCTTCCGGAAACGGTATCCGTTTTTCCATTGCCCGGGGCGCTGTTGCTGCCCCGATCTCGCTTGCCGCTGCATATCTTTGAGCCACGTTACCTGCAGATGCTGGACGATGCGCTGAAGACCAAGGAACGGCTGATCGCAATGGTTCAACCGAACCCGTCTCTGAATGACGAGAAAAAGCTGCATCGGATCGGATGTGCGGGGCGAGTTACTCAGTTTTCCGAAACAGAAGACGGGCGCTATCTGATCACCCTGACCGGGGTGTCCCGGTTCCGCATCAAATCAGAGCTTGATGGATTCACGCCCTATCGACGCTGTGAAGTGTCTTGGGAGGGGTTTG
This sequence comes from Ruegeria sp. H3, assembly GCF_056533095.1. NCBI lineage: Bacteria > Pseudomonadati > Pseudomonadota > Alphaproteobacteria > Rhodobacterales > Roseobacteraceae > Ruegeria > Ruegeria sp. H3. Next base: position 85,085 of record NZ_JBQFOD010000008.1, read on the forward strand.
ACCGCGATCTTGGGAAATCCGAGAAGGATGACAGGTTCGACCGAACCCGGTTCCTGAACTTGCTGGAACGGTTCTTTGACTCCCGTCAGTTGTCGACCGATTGGGATTCGCTCAAGGATGCGGATGATGAGCTTTTGGTGAATTCCCTATCGATGCTGATGGATTTTGAACCGGAAGATAAACAAGCCCTGCTTGAGGCCCCGTGCCTGCGGACCCGACGCGAAACATTGGTGACACTGATTGAATTCGCCATGCGCGGCGGATCAAATGAGGAAACTTTGCAATGAGCGATACCGCGAACGCCTTTGACCGCCATATGCTTGAAGCGCTTGTTTGCCCTCAGACACAGACCACCTTGCACTATGATGCCGAAAAACAGGAACTCGTATCCAAAGCTGCCGGGATGGCCTTTCCGATCCGAAATGGCATTCCTGTGATGTTAGTCGATGAGGCGCGTCAGCTGGACTAAATCGCGCGACCCTGCAGAAGCTTCGGCAGATCTCCGGTCAGCCCAGCGGCTTCGCGTACGAAGCCGCGGCGTAATCCGGGCAACGAGCCAACGATCCCCATCCCGATATCCCGTCCAAGCCGAAGCAGCGAATTGTCGTTCGAAAACAGCCTGTTGAACACATCCGTCGCCATGGCGAGTGAGGCTGTATCGAACCGCCGCCATTCCTGATAACGCTGCAGCACCAGGGGCGAGCCGATCTCCTCACCCCGCCGTCCGGCCAGTGTCAGCACTTCGGCCAATGCACCCACGTCACGTAGACCGGCGTTCAGACCCTGCCCGGCAATCGGGTGCATCCCATGTGCGGCGTCTCCAACCAAAGCCAGATGATCGGCGATGAAAGAATTGGCGATGGTCAGGTTCAGCGGATAGGTGAATCGGTCGCCCTGCAGGCGGATATCGCCGAGGAAGTCGCCGAACCTTGGACGCAGCGCTTGTAGATACTCAGCCTCAGGTAAGGCATTGATTTGATGCGCGGTCTCTGTCCGTTCGCTCCAGACAATCGAACTGCGGTTGCCGGTTAGCGGTAGAATGGCCAGGGGGCCAGGCGGCATGAAGAACTGATGCGCGATGCCGTGATGCGGCAGCTCATGTTCAATTGCGCAAACCAATGCGGTTTGGCCATAGTCCCATCCGGTGCGCTTGATCCCGGCCCGCGCCGCCGTACCGCTGCGGCGACCGTCACAGCCGACCAGCAACTGCCCTTCGATCGTGGCGCCATCATTCAGTGTTAGAACGGCCCCGCCCACACCCGTTTCCTGCGCTACAACAGTCTTGCCGTTGATCGGGGTGATGCGCTCGTCCTCGGCCATTGCGTCCAGAAACGCGCGGCGCAGGTGGCGATCCTCGACCATGTAGCCCATCGGGCCCTCTTCGATTTCGGCATGGTCGAAATGCATGAAAAAGGGCGACGGGCCTGCACCCGCATGCCCATCGGTGACCTTGATTTCAAGCATTGGCTGAGCGTGTTCGGCGATACGATCCCATATCCCGATTGCGTCCAGCAACCGCTGAGACGCCAGCGCCAATGCATAAGACCGCCCGTCAAAAGCCGCATTCTTACGTGTCTTTTCGGCCAGTGCATCAATCACCGTAATCGAATGACCGGTCTGAGCCAGTGCCAGGGCCAAGGCGGGGCCATTTAGCCCTCCGCCAACGATCAGAATGTTCGAGCCTCGTGTCATGCCCTGCACTATGCGCGCCCTTTCGGGATTGTCCATGTGCGGTCCTGTCGCTACCGTCCGGTTCAGCCAAAAAGAAGGAGCGCGGTGATGCAGGAATGGTTGACGATGACAGCCTGTGATCTGGGTCGAGGTATTGGCATGGGGCAGATCGACCCGGTCGAGCTGACCGAAACCTACATAGCCGCCATTGACGCCCATCCGCATCGTGATCGTATCTATGCGCGCGTCACCCATGATCGCGCACGGGCCGAGGCGAAGGCTGCAAAGGACCGCGCCGCTTTGGGTTTGCGCCGGTCGCTGCTGGATGGCGTTCCGATCAGTTGGAAGGACCTGTTCGATACCGCCGGTATCGGGACCGAGGCGGGATCCGCCCTGTTGCAAGGCCGTGTGCCCGAAGCAGACGCCGTGGTTGTGCGCAACGCCACCGCGATGGGTACGGTTTGTCTGGGCAAAACCCATATGAGTGAGCTTGCCTTTTCCGGGCTTGGTCTGAACCCGATCACTGGCACTCCGCCTTGCGTTGATGATGAAGAGGCTGTGCCGGGCGGCTCATCTTCGGGTGCAGCGGCCTCGGTGGCCTGGGGGTTGGCGGCCTGCGGGATCGGATCGGATACGGGCGGGTCTGTTCGCATTCCGTCGGCGTGGAACAATCTGGTGGGGCTGAAAACCACTGCGGGGCGGGTCAGTCTGGAAGGGACTGTGCCGCTCTGTTTGCGCTTCGATACTGTCGGTCCACTGGCGCGGTCGGTCGAGGATGCCGCGCACATGTTGGCCTTGCTTGAGGGCGGCACGCCCGCCGATCTGCGCGGTGCGTCACTGGTTGGACGCCGCTTTGCTGATCTTCAAAACGTGGCCAAAGATGACCTGCGGGATGAACCGCGTAAAGCTTATGAGGGGGCGTTACAACGACTGACGGATGCCGGGGCCGAGATTGTTCCGCTTGAGGTCCCCGAGTTGAACGAGGCGATGGGCCTGTCGGGTGTGCTCTATACCACCGAAGCCTACGGCCTGTGGAAAGACGTGATCGAAGCCAACCCCGATGCGATGTATCCCGAAATCCTCGAACGATTCCGCATGGGACAGGCCCATTCTGGGCCGGATTACGTTGCAGCATGGTCCAAGCTGAAAGCCTGTCGGGCTGCATGGGATGCGGCCACTGCCGAATTCGATGCGGTCTTAGCCCCCACAGCGCCCATCCTGCCGCCCAATCTGGACCGGTTGATGAGCGACCACGACTACTACGTAACCGAGAATCTGCTGGCCCTTCGTAACACCCGCATCGGCAACCTGATGGGTCTGGCCGCCCTGACCCTGCCCACCGGAACACCGGGTTGCGGGGTGATGATGCTGGGCTACCCGGGGTCCGAAGAGGCCCTGCTGCGGCTGGGATCAGCCGCCGAATCTGCATTGGCCTGAATGCCACAATCCCCTGATTCGACGTCTCTTTGTCTGGACGGGGTGGGGTGTGATCTGTAATCTGTCAAAAAACGGGGCGAAAACGATCCCGATCTTGAGGCAGTAGTTATGAATTTTCCCGAGCGGTTTTCGAACCTACCGGAATATGCATTCCCGCGTCTGCGCACCCTGTTGGATCATCACCAGCCGGGCGGAGATGTCATTCATATGACCATCGGCGCGCCCATGCATGATTTTCCCGCCTGGGTGACAAATGTCATTACTGAGAACGCGGCAGGATTTCAGGGTTATCCGCCCAATGAAGGCTCGCCCGAGCTGCGCGGCGCGATCACCGACTGGATCAAGCGCCGCTACGATGTCGCGATGAACCCCGACACCAATGTGATGGCCCTGAACGGCACGCGTGAGGGGTTGTATAATGCGGCCATGGCCCTGTGCCCCGAGCAGAAGAATGGGCAAAAGCCCGTGGTTCTGTGCCCGAACCCGTTTTATCAGGTCTACATGGTCGCCTCGATTTCGGTTGCGGCAGAGCCTGTCTTTGTTCCTGCGACTGCGGCTACAGGCCATCTGCCTGATTATGCCGCGCTGCCCGAGGACGTGCTGAACCGAACTGCGATAGCCTATATCTGTTCTCCGGCCAATCCGCAGGGGGCCGTCGCATCACGCGAATACTGGGCCGAGCTGATTGCGTTGGCCGAGAAATACGATTTCCGCATCTTTGCGGATGAATGCTATTCCGAGATTTACCGGGATGAGGCACCCACTGGCGTTCTGACCGTCGCGCAAGAGATGGGAGCTGATCCAGAACGGATCACCCTGTTCAATTCCCTGTCGAAACGATCCAATCTGGCTGGTCTGCGCTCTGGTTTGATCGCGGGTGGTCCGGCAACCATCAAACGGGTCAAGCAGCTGCGCAACTATGCCGGGTCACCTTTGCCTTTGCCCCTGCAAGCCGCTGCCGCGCGGGTTTGGGCGGATGAGGCGCATGTCGTCCAGAACCGCGCGCTCTATCAGGAAAAATACGCCCTTGCGGACGAGGTTTTTGCCAATGTGCAAGGCTATATGCCGCCCGAGGCCGGGTTTTTCCTGTGGTTGCCGGTCGAAAACGGCGAAGAGACCGCATTGAAACTGTGGCAAGAGACCGGAGTACGGGTTCTGCCGGGCGCATATCTTTCTCAGGGCGATCCGGGGCAAAACCCGGGCGAACACTTTATCCGGGCCGCCATGGTGGCTCCAAAAACAGAGTTGCAGCGCGGGCTGATCACGCTCCGCGACTGCATCTATTCGTGAGGTACGAGGGCAAAATGGCATCATTGAACGCGCGCAACCGCGATCCACTGCTGGACAGCACCACACAGGCCGCCATCGAGCGGCGCAGCAAGGAATTGATTGGGATCGCCTTGATCCTGCTGGGCTTTGCAGCTGCGGCAATGATCTGGTCCTACACACCCGAGGACCCAAACTGGATGGTTTCCACCGATGCGCCGGTGCAGAACTGGATGGGCCGGGTCGGTGCCTGGATCGCCGCGTTTTCCTTTATGGTTGTGGGCTGGGGCAGTTGGGGCTTTGCCCTGGCGTTGATCGTTTGGGGTGTGCGTTTTGCGGGTCATTTCGGCGAGGATCGCGCAATTGCCCGGCTGATCTTTGCACCTATCTGGATCGCAGTTCTGGCCGTCTATGCAGCAACGCTGGTGCCCGGTGAAACATGGCGCGCGACCCACAGCTATGGCCTGGGCGGCTTGGGTGGTGATACTGTGCTGGGCTTTATCCTGCTGATCCTCCCGATCTCGTCGGCTTTTGTTGTCAAACTGATGTCATTGGTGATGGCGCTTGGCATGCTTGCGCTGGGTGTCTTCGTCTTGGGCTTCACCAGAAGTGATGTACAACGCGGTTTTAGGGCCTTTCTACTGGGTCTGGTGGTGTCCTATGACATGCTGATGACCCTGCTGGGTCGTGGAGCTTCGGCCACGGCGCAAGCGGCGCGGGATCGCCGCGCGCAGTGGAATGAGCACCGGGCGGCCCGGGTTGAGCCTGTCCTGCAGGATGAGGTTGCCTTTGGCGATCCTGTCTTTGAAGAACTGGAAGAAGAGACACCCGAACCTCCTCAAAAAACCGGCCTGCTGGCGCGTATGCCAGCCTTGATCCGTCGCCCCGATCCGATGCCTGAACCGGAGTTTGTCGAAGCGATGCCGGTCGAAGGGTTTGATGAAATGCCGGGCGAAGATCGTATACGTTCGAAGATTTCGGCCGCGGTACGTAATCGCAAGGTGGCGACGGGTGAAGTAACACCCGAGCCTGATCCGAACTTGCCGCTTACCAAAGGCCGGGGTCGAGGACCTGATCCCCTGATCCTGAACACCGGTACAGCTGCGGAGTTGCCTCCCGAACCACCCATGAGCTGGACCGACCTTCCACCCGAACCGACGCTGAGCGCCGAGGCCATGGCGGAGTGGCAAGAGCCGCTGGATCAGGACTTTGCGGCTGAGCCAGAGTTGGAAGACGACGATACCGTGTTCGAAGATATGCACGCATCTGAACCGCAGGCGCGTCCTGCAATGAAAATCCCGGTGGCTGAACCGCGCAAGCCGGTGGTTGCCCAGCCCGTGCGTCGCACGCCGCAGCCATCACGCCGCGCGCAGGCTGAGGCGCAGCCGACTTTGTCCTTTGAAGAACGGCATTCGGATTTTGAACTGCCTCCGCTGGGCCTGCTGTCCAATCCATCCACCATTCAGCGCCACCACCTGAGCGACGAAGCGCTGGAGGAAAATGCGCGGATGCTGGAAAACGTGCTGGACGATTATGGCGTCAAAGGTGAGATCGTCAGCGTCCGCCCCGGTCCCGTGGTGACCATGTACGAACTAGAACCAGCGCCGGGCCTTAAAGCCAGCCGTGTTATCGGTCTGGCTGACGATATTGCGCGATCCATGTCCGCGCTCTCGGCGCGGGTTTCGACCTTGCCGGGCCGCTCGGTCATCGGGATCGAACTGCCGAATGAAAACCGAGAAATGGTGGTGCTGCGCGAGATCCTCGCCAGCCGTGATTTTGGTGACGGTAACCATGCACTGCCACTGGCGCTGGGCAAGGATATTGGTGGTGAGTCTGTCGTGGCGAACCTTGCGAAGATGCCCCACCTGCTGATCGCGGGGACCACGGGTTCGGGTAAATCGGTGGCGATCAACACAATGATCCTGTCGCTGTTGTACAAGCTGAGCCCGGACGAATGCCGTCTGATCATGATTGACCCCAAGATGCTGGAACTGTCGGTCTACGACGGCATCCCGCATCTGCTCTCACCCGTTGTGACCGACCCGAAAAAGGCGGTTGTCGCCTTGAAATGGGTCGTGGGCGAGATGGAGGATCGGTATCGCAAGATGTCCAAAATGGGCGTGCGTAACATCGCGGGCTATAATGGCCGGGTGAAAGACGCGCTGTCCAAGGGTGAGATGTTCTCGCGCACGGTCCAGACCGGGTTTGACGATGAAACCGGCGAGCCGATGTTCGAGACCGAAGAATTCGCGCCTGAGGCGATGCCTTACATCGTCGTCATCGTTGATGAGATGGCTGACCTGATGATGGTGGCGGGCAAGGAAATCGAAGCCTGCATTCAGCGTCTGGCGCAGATGGCGCGGGCCTCGGGCATTCACCTGATCATGGCCACGCAGCGCCCCTCGGTCGATGTGATCACTGGTACGATCAAGGCGAACTTCCCAACCCGGATTTCGTTCCAGGTAACTTCGAAGGTCGATAGCCGCACCATTCTGGGCGAGATGGGCGCCGAGCAACTGCTGGGGCAGGGTGACATGCTCTATATGGCGGGTGGCGCCAAGATCACCCGTTGCCACGGACCGTTTGTTTCGGACGAAGAGGTCGAGGAAATCGTAAACCATCTGAAGCAATTCGGCCCGCCGGACTATATGAGCGGCGTGGTCGATGGACCGGCCGAAGAAAAGGCCGATAACATAGACGCCGTTTTGGGGCTGAACACCGGTGGCAACACCAATGGCGAAGATGCGCTGTACGACCAAGCGGTGGCGATTGTGATCAAGGATCGCAAATGCTCGACCTCATACATCCAGCGGAAACTTGCCATCGGTTACAACAAAGCCGCGCGGCTGGTTGAGCAGATGGAGGACGAAGGCGTTGTTTCGGCGGCAAATCACGTCGGTAAGCGGGAAATCCTCGTCCCCGAGCAGTAGGATATTTAATAACAAGGGCAAAAGGCTTATCTGAACCTTATGAAACAGATTGCTTTTGCCCTTGCACTGACATTGGCCGCGCCCGCGGCTTGGGCGGCCGACAAATTGCCATTGTCAGAGATTTCGAACTATCTGAACCAGATGAAAACGGTTCAGACGAGCTTTACTCAGGTCAATGACGATGGCTCGCTGAGCACCGGCCAGCTTTGGATTCAAAGACCGGGCAAGATGCGGTTCGAATATGATCCTCCGGACAGCGCTGTTGTGCTGGCACGAACCGGCAGCGTTCTGATCTTCGATCCCAAATCGAACCAACCACCCGAGCAATATCCGCTGAAGCGCACACCCTTGTCCTTGGTTCTGGCGCGCAACGTCAACCTAGGGCAGGCCAATATGGTGGTTGGGCACGAGTTTGACGGCACTGCAACGGTCGTCACGGCGCAGGATCCCAAGAACCCAGACTCAGGCCGGATCGAGCTGATGTTTACCGACAATCCCGTCGAGCTGCGGAAATGGGTGATCCACGACAATGCAGGCACCCAGACCACGGTGCTGCTGGGCCCGCTGAGCGAAGGTGGCACCTTCGATCAAAACCTCTTTTCAGACAAATAGCGAATAAGGGTCAGCAAAACCGCTGACCCCATCACGCTTAGTATCGGCAGTTTGCCAGCTGTGACTGATACATATCGGCGCGCGCATCCACGTCGCTGGCAACGCCAAGCAACCAGGATTTGCGATTGTAACTGCCACGCGCATACCCTGTATGCCCTTCGTGATAGGCTAGGTACTGGTTACGCGTGTCGGAGGGGTGGATGCCATTCCGCTCGTAGCTTTTGTTCATGTACCAACCGATAAAGTCCGATGCATCGCCGATCCGATCCCGCTTGGCGCGGCGCTTGCCGGTTTCACGCTGGTATTGCTCCCACGTGCCATCCAGGGCTTGACCATAGCCATAGGCGCTGCTTTGACGGCCCATCGGGATCACGCCCAGAACATAGCGGTGTGGCGTACGCGCATCGTGACGATAGCGGCTTTCCTGATAGATGGTTGCCATCTGCACGTGAACGGGAACGCCCCATTTACGCTCGGTTTTTTGGAAGGCCCTGATATAGTCGGGCTTTTCGCGCGCAATACTGCACGCGTCATTCAATCTGCTGGGCGGTTGCTTGGAACCGCCCCCACAGGATGCCAAAAGCAGCACCCCAAGGAGTACGAAAAGTATTCTGCTCATGTGCCTCATGCCTTTTTTCTGGCATTCTAGCGCAGATTGAGCGTGGATGGAATCACAATCGCTAGAGCACAAGCGCCAAAACAAGTGGCAGTGTTGCAATGGACACCAACGTTGACACCATAACCATCCCGGCCACCGCATCTGCATCCGCTTCAAACCGTTCGGCCAACAGATAAGATGTGACCGCGACCGGAGTACACATCTGCAGGAGCAGCACACCAAAGGCGATCGCTTCAAGATCGAATGCAACAGCAACAAACCAACCCAGCGCAAAGCAGACAGCGACTTTCAGAAGGGACAGCCAGACTGCGCGACCCAGACTACGCGTGGTGAGCCGGGCAATAGCGACGCCCACTGTGACCAGCATCAATGGCACAGCCATTTGCCCCAGCAAATCCAATGTGTTGGTTAAAAACAGCGGGGTTTCCCACCCGCGCCACAAAAACAGCGCGCCGAGAATAGTGGCCCAGACCATAGGTTGTCGGATCACCTGCCCATACGCGCCCTTTCCGGCGACCAGATAGATGCCGTAGGTGAAGGAAAACAAAGCCGTCACCGCCAAGAAGATCACGGCATATCCCAGACCTGCCTGACCAAAGGCGAAGATGCACAAGGGCAGTCCCAGATTGCCGGTATTGCCGAAAATCAGCGGCGAAAGATAGGTGCGCTGGTCCAGTTTCAGCACCCGCACGAGGACCCAGAAGACAGCCGCCAGAACAAGGTTGGCGACGATCGTGGCGATGGTAAAGCGCGACAGGTCACCGCCGGGTATCTCGGTTTGCATAAGGGCGACAAAGATCAGGCTGGGGACCGCCAATGTCATGGCAAATCGGGTGACGAATTGCAGTCGATATTCGAACCCCAACTTGACCCAGGCAAACCCGATACCGGCCAGAATGAAGACCGGCGCGACGATTTCGAACACTGTCAGTAGAAGGTTCACAGACTGTTTCCCCGAATTTCAGATCAATGATTGGCTTTTCTGCCCGGAAAGAGGTAGTAACTTCTTTGGGGGCTGAAACAATGCTAAAGACACACGCCAAATACGGCCTGGGACAGGTTGTTCGACACAAAAAACATCCCTTCCGAGGGGTGATTTTTGACGTTGATCCAGAGTTTTCAAACACCGAGGAATGGTACGAAGCCATCCCCGAAGACAGTCGGCCGATCAAGGACCAGCCGTTCTATCATCTGCTGGCCGAGAACGATCAATCCTTCTATGTCGCTTATGTTTCAGAACAAAATCTGATCGAGGATCAATCGGGCGAGCCGGTCGAGCATCCGGATATCCCCAATATGTTTGGCCCTTTCGAAGATGGGTCCTACCCGCTGCACTTTCATCTGAACTGAACCTTTGGGCTTGTGGGGCCAAAGGTGACTGTGTCTAGTACCCGAGTGCACAGCCATCCTTACGTGGATCGCTGCCGCCTTCCAACACACCATCCTCACGGATACGAATGGCCTGAGCCCCGCCAAGCGGAGTTTCTGGAATCGTGACAGTATGGCCAATATCTGCCAATTGTTGAGCGACCTTATCTGGGAAGCCACGTTCCAGTTTCAGAACTCCGCCATCGGCAAAAGCACGGGGGGCATCGATGCTGGTTTGTATCCCAAGATTGAAATCTGTCAGGTTCGATACAAACCGGGCGTGGCCTGTTGGCTGATAAGCCCCGCCCATCACACCAAACGGCATCATGATGCGCCCGTTCTCGGTCAGCATGCCCGGTATGATTGTATGCATCGGACGTTTCCCGCCGCCCAATTCGTTGGGATGGTCGGGCTCTAGCGTGAAACCTGCCCCACGGTTTTGCAGCAGAATGCCGTATTTTTCCGAAGCAATCCCCGAGCCGAAACTGTGAAAGATTGAATAGATTAGCGATACGGCCATCCGGTCCCGATCAACAACTGTGATGTAAACCGTGTCTTTGTGAATGGCTTCGGTCAGCGGCGCGGGAGACCCGATTGCACGTTTGGGATCGATCAGGGCAGCGAGGCGTTCGGCCACGTCTGGGTCGAGGAATTGTTCCGTGCGCGCGGTGTGGTCCGGATCGGCGATGAAACGGTTGCGGGCATCATAAGCCAGTTTGGTGGCCTCTGCCTCGATATGAACCCGATCTGCGCCAAACGGATCCATGCTCGCCAAATCGAAGTGTTTCAGGATGTTCAGAAGCAAGATGGCGGTTGCGCCTTGTCCGTTGGGTGGATGTTCAACCAGATCAATGCCGCCGTAGCTGCCGTTCATCGGGTCTGTTGGCGTGCAGTCGGTGCGTTCAAAATCATCGGCAGTGTGGACACCACCGAGTTGAGACAGGGCAGCCAGCATATCCTGTGCAATTTCACCTTTATAAAAGGCCTCGCGCCCGTTTTTGGCGACGCGGCGCAACACCTCGGCCTGACCGTGGGATCGGAAAACCTGACCAATCTTGGGCACCTGTCCATCGATCAGATAGTGTTGTTTGGCGGCCCCTTGCAGGGTTGCCGCACCGCTTTGCCAGTCAAAGGCGACGCGCGGTGCAACCGGAACACCCAACTCGGCATAGTGAATTGCGGGTTGCAGAATTGCGTCCAGACCAAGCCGCCCTTCAGTTTCAGACAGATGGCAAAAGGCATCGACGGCGCCGGGAATTGTTACCGCATCGGGGCTGGTCAGGGGGATCGCGGTCAGCGACCGGGCGCGCAGCGCTTCGGCATTTGTATTGGCCGGGGCTCGGCCCGATCCGTTCAGTGCGCGAACCTTGTTCTCACCCGCCCGATTGAACAGGACAAAGCAATCGCCGCCCAGCCCGGTCATTTGTGGTTCGCAAATGCCCAGCAGCACCGCCCCGGCAATGGCAGCATCCATCGCGTTACCGCCTTGCGCCAGAATATCAAGCGCGGCCTTTGCCGCCAGAGGATGCGATGTCGCGCACATTCCCTCGGTTGCCAGAACCTCGGACCGTCCAGGCAGGTGCAAATCGCGCATGACTTCTCTCCTCTTCCTTACCGTGGCGAAGGTAAAGTGAGGGGAGGGATTGTCCAGTGATTTCAAGGGGAGGGAGGTTCCTCGGCGCCGTTCACTGGGTGGGGGCTGTGACACTTGGCGCCGAGGGAAGCTATCTGAGCTACGAGTCACTGTATGATGGTTGTTTGCGGCGCCACAATGGTTCGAAAAAGGCGTTATTGTGGCGTTATGTCTGTAGTTAAGGCTGGCGTTCAAAGTCGAACCTTAGGGACAGGCGATTGCATCCCTGGTGTCGCTCATAGCAAATATCACTGGTCAGTTGATTGATTAAAAACCAACCAAACCCGCCTTCGGGCAAATCCTGTAGGTCCGTTTCGACCGAGGCTGGGGTTCCATCAGGCAATTGATACCCGGGCATCGGGTTCCCGGTGTCCGAGATCAAAATATCCAATCGGTCGCGTTCCAGCCGACAGGTTACCTGCACCTTAGCGGGCGCGATCCCCTCGTAGGCATGTTCAACGACGTTATTGATTGCCTCGGCCAAGGCAATCTTAACATCATCTGCCATATGATCGGGCAACCCCTGCTGCGATAACCCGGCGCTGAGCTGTGCAATCCCGGCGCTGGCTTCCAACTCTGTGGCGGGAAAGCTGAGCTCCAGGCAGGTTTCGTTCCGTATCGGCGTCACGCAGTCCACTCCTGCCAGATCAGTCCAACGTCTCTGCCAAGGCATCGTCCAGAGTGGTGAACAGTTTGAACACTGTGTCCATGCGCGTCAGGCGAAAGACCTTTTCGACAACCGGTTGCAGGCCTGACAAATCCAGCCTGCGCCCGTCCCCAAGCTGTTTCATCGAGGCAACGATGGCACCCAGTCCGCTCGAGTCGATGAATTCGACCCCTGCCAGATCTAGTATGACGCGGTCGCATTCCGTTTCGGTTTCGCGCCGCATATCCTCCTTAAACTGGATGGCCATAGCAGCATCAATTCTGTCAGATTCAACTGTTATGACCTGAGTGGCCCCGGTCGTTTTGCTGGTCAGACCCATTGTGACCGCCCTCTTCGCTAAAACTAAGTCGTAGAAATACGCTAGACGGCAAATCTTACCATTCGGTATTCAAGGGGTGGAAATCGAACAAAGGAAAGCCGGGATGAAAGATGTTGTGATCGCAGGGGCCGCTCGTACCCCGATGGGTGGGTTTCAGGGCATGTTTGATGGCGTCTCGGCGGCGGAGCTTGGTGGAACGGCGATCCGGGCGGCTCTTACGCAGGCAGGTACCCAGACAGTGGATGAGGTTCTGATGGGTTGTGTTCTTCCCGCAGGCCAGGGGCAAGCCCCCGCACGTCAGGCCGGGTTTGCAGCTGGTCTAGGCGAAGACGTGCCCGCAACAACGCTGAACAAGATGTGCGGGTCGGGTATGAAAGCTGCCATGATGGCCTTTGATCAGATTGCGCTGGGTCATGCGGACCTGATGGTCGCGGGCGGAATGGAGAGCATGACAAATGCACCTTATCTGTTGCCTAAAATGCGGGGGGGCGCGCGCATCGGGCATGGGCAGGTTATCGATCACATGTTTCTTGATGGTCTCGAAGACGCCTATGACAAAGGCCGCCTGATGGGCACCTTTGCCGAAGACTGTGCCGAGGCCTATCAATTCACGCGCGAGGCGCAGGACGAATACGCCCTGCAATCTTTGTCTAACGCATTGGCTGCACAGGAAAACGGCGCCTTCGACGAAGAGATCACGCCCGTATCCGTGCGCACCCGCAAGGGTGAGGTAACCCAGTCCACGGATGAGCAGCCTAAATCCGCCCGGCCTGAGAAAATCCCGACCCTTAAACCTGCCTTCCGCAAAGATGGCACAGTCACTGCGGCCAACGCTTCCTCAATCTCGGATGGTGCGGCCGCGTTGGTACTGGCGTCTGCCGCCCAGGCCGAAGCGCAATCTCTGACTGTCCGAGCGCGGATCCTGGGCCACGCCAGTCATGCGCAAGCGCCGGGTCTATTCACGACGGCTCCGGTTCCCGCAGCGCGGAAACTGCTGGATCGGATCGGTTGGTCAACCGAGGATGTTGATCTATGGGAAGTGAATGAAGCCTTTGCCGTCGTCCCCATGGCTTTCATGCATGAAATGGGATTGCCACGTGAGAAGGTGAATGTGAATGGCGGCGCCTGCGCGCTAGGTCATCCCATTGGCGCATCGGGCGCGCGGATTATGGTTACGTTGCTGAACGCGCTGGAAAAACGGAACCTCAAACGCGGTATCGCAGCGATTTGTATCGGCGGCGGGGAAGGCACAGCTATCGCCATCGAACGCGTTTGACCCTTCATCTTTTTCCAAATACTTCGGGGGTACGGGAGCTGGTCCCCGTTTCCCTTACCTGAAAGCGCGTCATGACCGTCGACTACGATACCCTTGCCAAAACCATCGCGTCCCTGACCGAGGGGGAAACTGATCATGTTGCCCTTATGGCCACTATCGCCTGCGAGGTGCATCATTCCGATGATCGTTTCGACTGGACCGGGTTCTACCGCGTGACCCAGCCCGGCCTGTTGAAGATCGGTCCCTATCAAGGCGGCCATGGCTGTCTGGTCATCCCGTTCGAGCGCGGTGTTTGCGGGGCCGCCGCGCGCACGGGCCAAGTGCAACTGGTGCCGGATGTGGAGGCCTTCCCGGGGCATATCGCCTGTGCCTCCTCCACCCGGTCTGAGCTGGTTCTGCCGGTGCGTGATGCCACGGGTGAGGTGATCGCAGTGTTTGACATCGATAGCGACCAGCCAGATGCATTTGATCAATCGGATGCAGATCGCCTTGAATCGATCCTGACCCAGACATTTGGCGGGTAGCACACGCGTCTCACTTCAGTGAGTCAACACGGCGTAAACGCACGTGAAAAAATTCTTGGAAATTTCACAGAACTGCGCCATCGTGAAAAACGAGATGTAAATTTCACGAGATTCGGAGCGCCCTTTGAACAATCAGGCCCCGCAAAGTGCCACACTCGGAGCGGATCTGCGCGCCTTGCGCAAGGCGCGGGGGTTAACCTTGTCCGAGATTGCCGAGCGTCTTAACCGCTCCGTCGGGTGGCTCAGCCAGGTTGAGCGCGACATGTCCGACCCGTCGATCTCGGACCTGCGCCAGATTGCCGAATGTCTGGGCGTGCCGATGTCGATGTTGTTTGCGCATTCGTCGGTGCCCGCGGAAGAGCAAGGTTATGTGGTTCGCGCGGGCTCACGCCGACCTATGGGCTCGGGCGAGGAAGGGCTGATCGAAGAGTTGCTGTCGCCCGATCTGACAGACGATTTCGAAATGGTTCATTCCACCTTTGAACCCCGATCAAGAATGCAAAAGCCTGCCAATCGACCGACGCAGGAAGTTGGATATATGATCTCGGGCCGGCTGGATCTGACCATCGGTGCGCGCCAATACGCCGTCGGACCGGGTGACAGTTTTCGGATCAAGCATGAACTCTATCAATGGGCGAACCCCTATGATGAGCCTGCGGTGGCTATCTGGGTGATCGCCCCGCCGGTGTATTGATGAGCTTTGAAGCCTGGACCATATTCGCACTGTTCTGGGTGGTGTTTGTGACCACGCCGGGGCCGAACGCCGTCAATTGTATCTCGAACGGGATGAGCTTGCCACTTCACAAGGCTATGCTGGGGGTTCTTGCGATCCTGACGCAGGCAAGCGCATTTCTTATCTTTTCGGCGCTAGGGGTCACAGCGCTGATTGCTGCCTCTCCGACCGGGTTCTTCATTGCAAAATTGATCGGCGCCGGTTTCCTGATCTGGCTCGGGATACGCGGCTGGATGAGCGCAGCAAAGCCAGCACCCGCCAGTGAAAGACCCGCAAGCCATATCTATCTGCACGCGTTGGCCGTCGCGACAATCAATCCCAAAAGCGTGGCCGGATACCTTGCCGCCTTTTCACAATTTGTGCAGCCCGACGTACCTGTTTGGCAGCAGATGGGGGTGATCATGCCCACCGCACTGGTGATCACCGCGCTCAGCTATACAGGCTTCACATTGTTGGGCGCGATGATGGGCAAAGCAGCCTTGGGTGCTGTGTTCAATGTCTGGGTGCGCCGCGTTATGGCGACCTGTTTTATCATCTATGGCGTGTTGCTGGGGGCCAGCTCCACGCCCGCAGCAAGGGGGTAACACCATGTATTCCGGATCTTGTCTCTGCGGTTCTGTAACCTTTGAGATTGACGGAGAATTGTCGCCACCTTCGGCCTGCCATTGCGGCCAGTGCCGCAAGCAATCTGGGCATGTTTGGGCCTCGACCTGGACGCATGAGGACAATTTAAGTTTTACCGCCGATGACACGTTGAAGTGGTTCGAAGCCTCCGACATCGCACGCCGTGGGTTTTGTGGGGCGTGTGGTTCATTCCTCTTCTGGCAGCACAATGCCGAAGACACAATTTCGATTTCCATGGGGGCGTTTGACGCGCCTACCGGACTGCACCTCGCCCGCCACATCTTTGTGGCTGACAAGGGCGACTACTACGACATCACAGACGATCTGCCCCGAGAGGCACAGTAACAGGGATCAAAACCAATGAGCGATTTTCCGAAAAAGGCCCGCGTGGTTATCATCGGCGGCGGCGTGGTGGGGGCCTCGTCCCTGTACCACTTGGCCAAGAAAGGCTGGACCGACTGCGTTCTGCTGGAAAAGAACGAATTGACCGCAGGGTCCACTTGGCACGCGGCTGGCAACGTGCCGACTTTCTCGACCTCATGGGCAATCATGAACATGCAGCGCTACTCGACCGAGCTCTATGCGCGTCTGGGCGATGAAGTCGACTATCCGATGAACTATCACCAGTCGGGTTCGATCCGGCTGGCGCATAGCAAGGAGCGGATGCAGGAATTCGAACGCGCCTTGGCGATGGGCCGGTATCAGGGCATTCCGATGGAAATGTGGACCCCGGAAGAAGCTAAGAAGCGCTATCCCTTCCTGGAAACGCATGATCTTGAAGGCGTTCTGTATGACCCAACAGATGGCGATATCGATCCGGCCCAGCTGACACAGGCGCTGGCCAAAGGTGCCCGCGATATGGGTCAAAAGATCATCCGCTTTTGTCCGGCGACAGGTGTGACTCAACACGACGATGGCACCTGGACGGTGCACACAGATCAGGGCGATATTTCTTGTGAATACGTGGTTAATGCCGCCGGTTACTACGCACAGCGCGTAGGTGAATGGTTCAAGCCTTTTGGTGGTCGGACCGTTCCAGCAATGGTCATGAGCCATCAGTACCTGCTGACCGATGAGATCCCCGAGATCGAAGAATGGTCCAAGGAAAATGGCGGTAAGCTGCCTCTGCTACGGGATGTGGACGTATCCTACTACCTGCGGCAAGAGAAGCACGGCTTCAACCTCGGCCCGTATGAGCCCAACTGTAAGGGCCACTGGATGACCGAAGATGACCCGATGCCCGAGGATTTCTCGTTTCAACTCTGGAACGACGATCTGGACCGGATCGAAGACATTGTCACCGATGCGATGGAACGGGTGCCGCTAATGGCGACCTCGGGCGTGGGCCGTGTTATCAATGGCCCGATCCCCTACGCGCCGGACGGTCTGCCGTTGATCGGCCCAATGCCGGGTGTGAAAAATGCGTTTGAGGCGCATACCTTTACCTTCGGCATCGCGCAGGGCGGGGGTGCCGGCAAGGTGCTGGCGGAATGGATCGTTGATGGCGCCACCGAATGGGATATGTGGGCCGTCGATCCGCGTCGTTACACAGATTACTCCGATCAGGACTACTGTAACCAGAAGGGTCTGGAGGTCTACGGCAACGAATATGCGATGCACTTCCCCTATCACGAATGGCCCGCCGCGCGGGACAAGAAGCTGTCGCCGGTGCATGACAAGGTCATCGCGCACGGCGGTGTCATGGGCGCCTACAACGGCTGGGAGCGCGCCAACTGGTTTGCGCAGCCGGGTGACGATACCTCGCTTGAGGCCACACACACCTGGGGTCGCTCGGGCCCGTGGGAACAGCGGATCAAGGAAGAATGCGAGGCCGTACGCGACCATTGCGGCGTGCTGGACCTGCCCGGGTTCTCTCGGTTCATGGTCAAGGGTGACGGCGCGGCCGAAGCGCTACGTGGGTTGGTCGCGGGCGGCTTGCCCAAAGTCGGTCGTATCAACCTGGTCTACATCTCCGATCCGCGAGGTCGCATTCTGACCGAGATGTCCTGCCTGCGACTGGGCGAGGATGAGTTCGTCATGATCACCGCCGCAACAGCTCAGTGGCATGACCGTGATATCCTGAAAGCCGCGATGCCCGCTGGCGTCAGTGTCGAGGATGTCACCACAACACGCGACACGCTGATCGTGACCGGCCCGAAATCGCGCGAGGTTCTTTCGGGTCTGACCGATGCCGACCTGTCGCTGGGATGGCTGACCCATCAAAGCGCCACTGTGGCCGGGCAGCCTGCCCATCTGATCCGTGTGTCCTTCGCAGGAGAACTGGGCTGGGAAGTCCATGCCCTGAACGCCGATATGCCAGCCATCTACGACGCGATCCTCGACGCCGGGGCCAAGCCGTTCGGGATGTACGCCCTGAACTCCTTGCGCATCGAAAAGGGATACCGTGCATGGAAGGGCGATCTGAGCACCGACTATTCGCTGCTTGAAGGCGGGCTGGAACGCTTCGTCAAACTGGACAAGCCGCAGGACTTTCCCGGCAAAGCCGCTATCCTGAACGAAAAGCAGCAAGGTGTTAAGAAGTCCTTTGTTACGCTGACCGTTGAAGCCGGTGAGTGCGACGCGCCCTACATGTCTTGCATCTGGCAAGGGGATCAGATTGTGGGTGAAACGACCTCGGGCGCATGGGGCTACCGTGTCGGAAAGTCCATCGCGCTGGGCATGGTCAAAACCGATGCCGCGAACCCGGGAACCGAGCTTCAGGTGGAAATCTGCGGCCAGAAATATCGTGCTGTGGTAGAACAGGACCAACCGCTCTGGGATCCGGCGAACGAGCGGCTGCGCGCCTGATCGTCAAAAGGAGACCCAAAATGGGCAGACGCTATTCAGTTCTGGGGCCTGGTGAAGGCCCCAACTATGACTGGGAAAACGACCATACGTTTGTGAAAGTGTCCGGTCGGGATACGAATGGCGCTTATACCTTGATGGAGGACAATCTGAAGGCCAGCTTTGCGCTTGGCCTTCATCGTCATGAAACTCACGCTGAAACGTTCTATTTTCTGGATGGTGAGGTTGATTTTTACATCGATGGCGATTGGCATCGCTGCGGGGCAGGGGCAACGATGCACGTGCCCCCCGGTGTGCCGCACGCGTGCCGAACAGCGGGCAATGCACCCGCAAAGATGCTGATGATCTACCAACCTTCGGGTTTTGATGATTTTCTGTCTGAGATGGCGAATATGAGTGAGGCTGACTTTGCCGATGAAGCGAAGATGGCAGCACTCAATGCCCGCTACGACATTGTCCCGATGGGCCCCGTTCCTCCCCATCCAGACGACGCAGATTGAGCGACGATCCCTATGACCATCCCCACCAAAATGTCCGGCGTTTACCTGACCCACCATGGTGGGCCCAAGGCGCTGGAATGGCGCGAGGATATTCCAGTGCCAACACCCGGACCGGGGCAGGTTCTGGTGCGCGTTGCAGCTGCCGGGGTCAATAACACGGATATCAACACACGGGTCGGCTGGTACTCTTCGGATGTAACCGGCGCTACGGATGACGTCGATCAGGATGTCGAAGCCGGGGGCTGGGGCGGTGCGTTACAATTTCCTCGGATTCAGGGGGGTGATCTGTGCGGCATTGTCGAAGCTGTTGGTTCCGATGTGGGGTTCAAACCCGGGCAGCGTGTGACCTGCCCGATCAACCTGCCACGTCCGCGCCCCGGTCACCCACACGGGTTTATCGCGCTGGGGTCCGAGATTGATGGGGCCTTTGCGCAATATTGTCTGGTGGAGGCGGATGATCTTTATGACGTCTCCGCTTCGCCCCTGTCAGATATCGAGATCGCGGCCATACCTTGCGCCTTTGGGACCGCCGAGAATCTGCTGACCCGCGCGGGTGTCACCGCTGGTCACAAGGTCCTGATTACCGGCGCATCGGGTGGCGTAGGTCTGGCCGCTGTGCAACTGGCCCGTCTGCGGGGCGCGCAGGTCTGGGGCGTGACCGGGGAAGTCAAAGCCGAGGTTGTGAAATCTCAGGGTGCGGTCGGCACCTTTGACCGCGATGCGCCTCTGCCTGCCGATATGTTCGATGTTGTGATCGACGTGGTTGGTGGCCCGGCATGGGCAAATCTGATCCTTGCGCTGAAACCCGGCGGCCACTACGCCGTATCCGGCGCAATTGCAGGCCCGATCGTGCAGGCGGACCTGCGCGATATCTATCTGCGCGATATCACCATCCATGGCTGCACGCATCAATCGCCCGAGGTCTTTGGCCGCTTGGTCGAACTGATGAATGCCGGTCACATCAAACCGTTGATCTCCCAAACATATCCCTTAAAGGATATCGCCAAGGCGCAAGAGGCGTTTCAGTCCAAAGCGCTGCCGGGGAAACTGGTGCTGATCCCGTAAGGAAGGTTTGGTATGGCGAAGATTACTTTGTTGGATGGCTCAATCGGGCAAGAGCTAGTGAAGCGCAGCGGCAAGCGCCCGACGCCCTTGTGGTCAACGCGGGTGATGATCGATCATCCCGAACTGGTCCGAGAGGTACATGCCGAATACTTTGCCCGGGGCGCAACCGTTGCCACGACCAACACCTATGCTGTTCACCGCTCGCGCCTGGTGCGCGAAGGGATCGAGGATCAGCTGTCGTTGTTGATTCAAACCGCTGTGACCCAGGCTAAGGCCGCGCGGCCGGACGGGGTTGGGCGGGTCGCTGGATCGTTGGGGCCTCTGCTGGCGTCATACCGACCCGACCTGATGCCCAACCCGGATGACGCGGCTCAAAAGTTCGGCGAACTGGTCGCGTTGATGGCGGATGACGTGGATCTGTTCCTGCATGAAACCGTGTCCTCGGTTCTTGAGGCCGAAGGAGCCCTGCGCGGGACGGCCAACTGTGGCAAGCCTGTCTGGCTGGCCGTGTCGGTGATGGATAAGGACGGAACACGCTTGCGCTCAGACGAGCCGCTGCAGGATATCGTCCCACTGGTCGCCGAACATCACCCCGACGCCGTTCTGATCAACTGCACCCGGCCCGAGGCCGTTCCGGCGGCGTTGGATGTTTTGTCCGGCATGGATTTGCCATTCGGGGCCTATGCCAATGGTTTTACCCATATCGCAGATGGGTTCCTGAAAGACGCCCCGACTGTAGATGCGCTGGAACAGCGCCATGATCTGGGCCCCGAGGCCTATGCCGATCACGTGATGGCTTGGGTCAATCAAGGTGCAACGATAGTCGGCGGATGCTGTGAGATCGGCCCGGACCATATCGAAGCACTAGCACGGCGCCTTAAATCTGCCGGTCATCAGATCGTCTGAGACATGTGCGGGGCTGAATGACAGATACACCCGTTTCAGCCTCTGCCGATCAAGGCGGTGATCTTGTCCATTTCGACATACTGGTCGCGCCGGGTTATGTGCTGCTGGAACTGGCCTCCTTGGTTGATGTGCTGCGCATTGCCAACCGGGTCTGCCCGTCTCCCCGATTTTCGTTCAGCTACCGATCCCTGCGTGGAGGGCCGGTTGCCAGCAGCAGCGACGCAACCGTTGAGACCAAAGCCGTTTTGCCCAACCCGACAGCGGCGTATCTTTTTGTCATAGGCAATACCAACCCGGATCAGCCAGACCTGTCGCTGGGTCGTGTCGTCTCGGACTATACCTATCGCGGTGCACAGGTATTCCTGTTGGCCGAAGCCGCCAGCCGTTACATTGACGAACAGGGCATAGCCGATTTGGCAACGCATTGGGAAAACGCATCTTTTCTGCGTGAACGTGGTGCAGGGTTTGAGGCTAAACTGTCGATCGCAACCGAACGTGGCGCGGTGGTGACCTGCGCCGGTATGGGGGCGACGACCGATATCGCGCTGGCGGTGATCGGGCGCCACATCTCGGGCGCTGTGCAAATGACGGTTGCCGATATAATGCTGCACGAAAACATCCGCGATTTTTCGTCCTTGCAGCCGTTTTCTGGTGCCAAGACCACGGCGACCGGGGACCTCAAGCTGGATCAATGTATCAAGCTGATGCAGGCAAACATCGAAGAACCGCTGCCCATTCATGAGATCGTAGACCTGCTGGGCTTGTCGAACCGGTCGCTGGAACGGAAATTCAAAGCCTTCTTCGGCACCACGCCCAATGGGTTTTACCGCGAAATGCGGCTGGCCAAGGCCAACAACCTGTTGCTGAACACAACCATGAGCGTGCGCGAGATCGGCCTTGCCTGCGGCTTTCCAAACGGGTTCTCGTCGGTCTACCGAAGCTTTTTCGGGGTCACGCCTTTCGCGATGCGGCGCCAGAAGAGGCAAATCGCCCAGAGGTGATTTTTGCAGATACGCTGACGTTTTTGATGGGTTTTCTGTCGATCTTTCGTGTCATTTATAAAAAAACCTGACAAAGCGGAGTCTGCACAATGGTTGATCTGCCCAGCAAAGCCCAAGTGGTCATCATCGGTGGCGGTGTCATCGGATGCTCGGTTGCCTATCATCTGACCAAGAAGGGCTGGAAAGATGTTGTCTTGCTTGAGCGCAAACAGCTGACCAGCGGCACCACATGGCACGCGGCGGGTCTGATTGCGCAGCTGCGTGCGACGGCCAACATGACCAAGCTGGCGAAATACAGTCAGGAGCTTTACGGCGCGCTAGAGGAAGAAACCGGCGTTGCCACCGGGTTCAAGCGGGTCGGTTCCATCACCGTGGCCCTGACCGAAGAACGCAAGGAAGAGATTTACCGTCAGGCCGCCATGGCCCGCGCCTTTGGGGTTGAGGTCGAAGAAATCTCGAACGAGCGCGTGCATGAGATGTATCCGCACCTGAACCTTGATGGTATCAAAGGGGCTGTTTATCTGCCGCTCGATGGGCAGGGCGATCCGGCGAACATCGCGCTGGCTTTGGCCAAGGGTGCGCGACAGCGGGGCGGGATCGTCAAGGAGCGGGTGAAGGTCACCGATATCGTCCAACAGGGCCGCACCGTCACAGGCGTAGACTGGGTGGCAGATGATGGCAGCGCCTCGGGCCATATCGAATGTGATATGGTGGTGAACTGCGCGGGCATGTGGGGGCATGAGGTTGGCCGCATGGCGGGCGTGAATGTACCGCTGCATGCGTGTGAGCATTTCTACATCGTTTCGGAACCCATCGAAGGTCTAACTCCGTTGCCGGTTTTACGCGTACCGGATGAATGCGCCTATTACAAAGAAGACGCAGGCAAGATGATGTTGGGCGCGTTTGAGCCCGACGCCAAGCCCTGGGCCATGAACGGCATCCCAGAAAGTTTCGAGTTCGATCAACTGCCCGAAGATTTCGACCATTTCGAGCCGATTCTTGAAGCTGCCTGTGAACGCATGCCGATGCTGGCCGAGGCAGGTATACATACCTTCTTTAACGGCCCGGAATCGTTCACGCCGGACGACGCATATCATCTGGGTCTCGCGCCTGAGATGGATAACGTCTGGGTGGCCGCCGGGTTCAACTCGATTGGAATTCAATCCGCTGGTGGCGCAGGCATGGCGTTGGCCGAATGGATGGACAGTGGCGAAAAGCCGTTCGATCTGGGCGACGTGGACATCAGCCGGATGCAGCCGTTTCAGGGCAACAAGCAATACCTGTTCGAACGCTCGAAAGAGACATTGGGCCTGCTTTACGCTGACCACTATCCCTATCGCCAAAAGGCCACCGCGCGCGGTGTGCGCCGGACGCCGTTCCATCATCAACTGAAGGAACAAGGGGCCGTTTTCGGCGAATTGGCGGGTTGGGAACGCGCCAATTGGTTTGCCAATGACGGGCAGGAACGCGAATATCAATACAGCTGGAAACGTCAAAATTGGTTCGAAAACTCTGCCGCCGAACACCGGGCCGTGCGCGAAAATGTCGGCATGTATGACATGTCTTCCTTCGGCAAAATTCGCGTTGAAGGGCCGGACGCCGAAAAGTTCATGAACTATATCGGCGGCGGCGATTACGCGGTCGCCAATGGCAAGATCGTCTACACCCAGTTCCTGAACCGAGCGGGTGGGATCGAGGCCGACGTGACAGTTACCCGCCTCACCGAGACCGCCTATCTGGTGGTCACCCCGGCGGCGACCCGCCTGGCTGATCAGACTTGGATGATGCGCCAGGCGGGTAATTTCAACGTGGTCATCACGGATGTCACCGCGGGCGAAGGCGTGCTGGCCGTGATGGGCCCGAACGCGCGCGCGCTCCTGGAGAAAGTTTCGCCGGCGGATTTCACGAACGCGACCAACCCTTTTGGTACAGCGCAGAACATCGAAATCGGCATGGGCCTGGCCCGTGCCCATCGTGTGACCTATGTGGGTGAGCTTGGTTGGGAGATCTATGTCTCCTCAGACATGGCCGGCCATGTGTTCGAAACGCTACATGACGCCGGGCAAAACATGGGGCTGAAGCTGTGCGGGATGCACATGATGGACAGCTGCCGGATTGAAAAAGGTTTCCGCCATTTCGGGCATGATATCACTTGCGAAGATCATGTGGTCGATGCGGGGCTAGGTTTTGCCGTCAAGGTTGACAAGGGCTGCGATTTCATTGGCCGTGAGGCCGTGATCACACGCAAAGAAAATGGGCCTCAAAGCCGTCTGGTACAGTTCAAACTGACCGATCCCGAACCGCTCCTGTTCCATAACGAACCGATTGTGCGGGATGGCGAATATGTCGGCTATCTGAGTTCCGGCAACTACGGCCATACGTTGGGTGGCGCTATCGGCATGGGCTATATTCCTTGCGAAGGTGAGAAAGCCGCCGATGTTTTGGCCTCGACCTACGAGATCGATGTCTGTGGCGTGAAGGTCAAAGCCGAAGCTTCGTTGAAACCAATGTATGATTCCAAATCCGAGCGCGTCAAAGTCTGAGACGGATCAGGGGGCTCTGCCCCCGGCGCCCTTCGGGCACCTCCCCCGGGATATTTCGGGCCAGATGAAGCACGGGATCCTGAATTCATCTGGCTAAAGACATCTCGGAGCGCGAGGCAGAGCCTCGCAGAATTTGAACTGAATTGTGCATAGGGTCAGACATTGACCCATCACTATTCGTTATGTTGGGCTTCACCGATTTCGGAGTTTTCAACCCCTTGGGAATTGCCGTACACCGGTCCGGTATCAACCGGAGATTTGCTGTGTCACGCGCACCCTCTTCACCTCAGAATGTAGATACCCCAAAGGGGTTGGTGCTTGCGGTTACGGCTTATGTTCTTTGGGGTTTCCTGCCGCTTTATATGAAAGCGATGGATCATATTGGTCCGGTCGAAGTGGTTGCGCATCGTGTGATCTGGTCGGTGCCGGTTGCGGGCCTGGTGTTGATCCTGCTGGGACGTACGGGGGATCTGAAAGCAGCCCTTAGTAATCCTAAGATGCTGGGGATGGCGGCGGTCACGGCTGCGCTGATTTCAGTGAACTGGGCGATTTACGTTTGGGCGATTTCAACCGGGCATGCGCTGGATGCTGCGTTGGGTTATTATATCAATCCTTTGTTCAGCATCGCCTTGGGCGCGATATTGCTGCGCGAGCCGTTGAACCGAACGCAACTTGTTGCGGTTGGTCTGGCCGCGCTGGGTGTTCTGGTTTTGGTGTTCGAGGCCGGGCGGCTGCCTTGGGCCGCATTGGGTTTGATGGTCAGCTGGGGGTTTTATGCCTTTTTCAAACGCTCTCTGCCCATTGGTCCCAATCAGGGGTTTCTGCTAGAAGTGCTGATCCTGCTGATCCCAGCACTTGCCTATGTGACATTGCTGGGCGTGCAAGGCACTGGCCATTTCGGAGTTGTTGCGTCTGACACTCTGCTCTTGTC
The DNA here is from genome assembly GCF_056533095.1 of Ruegeria sp. H3. Classification (NCBI taxonomy): domain Bacteria; kingdom Pseudomonadati; phylum Pseudomonadota; class Alphaproteobacteria; order Rhodobacterales; family Roseobacteraceae; genus Ruegeria; species Ruegeria sp. H3. The sequence continues at coordinate 110,515 of NZ_JBQFOD010000008.1, forward strand.
TTGCGCAGGTATTGTGACCGCTGTGCCTCTGTTGGTCTACGCCAACGGGGCCAAGCTGGTGCGATTGTCGACAATGGGTATTCTGCAATACATCGCGCCCACAATGATTTTCGTCACTGCGATCACATTGTTCGGAGAGCAGATTGATCGTGGCCGGATGATTGCCTTTCCGTTGATCTGGGCGGCACTGATTGTCTATTCGATTCCGATGATCCGACAGGCAAGACGTCAGGTTTGAAGCAAAAGTTTCGCCGCTCTTTCTGCCCAGATCGCATAGGTCTTGGGGCTGGGATGATAGCCGTCTGGCGCGACCAAGGCGTGATCGTCAGGTAGATCCAGTTTCAGATGACTGAGTTGGGGATGCGCTGCTACCACTCGTTGCAAACCCTGGTCCAGTCGCGCGGACTGCTGGCCCAGAACCCATGCCAGAGGCTGCGGCAGAGCAGGAAACCGGTTCATTTGGGGGACGGCTGTAACCACGACCCGACGTGCGCCAAACTTCTGCGTCAGCAGCGTCGCCAAATGGGTCTGGCGTTCGATGAAACGTTTTAGCGTGACACCACGGGTCACATCATTCACCCCCAGTGCAGTGACAACAGCGTCATATGTGCCGCCTAGCTGCGACAGCCTGTTCAGCGTGTCCTGAGTTGTATGCCCGGTGGTGGCCTCTAGCCGCCATTCGACCGCGTGATGCTTGGACAGATGATGCAGCAAATGGCCGGAAAGGGCCTGATCTTGCCTGCCTGCGCCGACCCCTGCGGCAGAACTGTCACCTGTGATCAACAGGCGCAGCCGGGGCCCACGACCGATTTGCCCCTGGCGCGGGCCAGCGGGTTCCGGCAGCATTTGAACTCTGCGGCGCACCGCCAGACCCTGTAGTGCAAGAACCGGGGCCAATGGCACGCGGACGATCTGATCGGAGGCAATCGGGACTGGCATGTCAGCTGAGTGCGGATTTGAAGTCCAGAAAGCGCGGATCGCGGGTGACGCGGGCCATCATCGCCTCGCGCAGGGCGCCGATGGTTTTGTAGGGGCGCATGACAACCTCGAATTCCTGTATCAGGCCGTCATCGTTCAGCGTGATCAGATCCACGCCAACCGCGTCCAGATCGCCGACCTTGCATTGAAATTCCAATGCCCAATCGCAGCCTCTGCCCATGATCCGTCGATATCGAAAGTCGGAAAATACCTGCCCCACGTGGCCCAGAACAGCCGCGACGGGCTCTCGTCCTGTCCATGTGCTGAAATAGGTCGGGGGCATAAAGCGGACGTCTTCGGCCAAAAGCGGGCGGATCTGCGCGTCATCACCTTTGGCGACAACCTGTTGCATGTGTTCGATTGTTGTATGCATGGCCTCTCTCCCTTGCTGGGTCCAAGGGTTCACGAACACCCTGTGGCACGCAAGGAAGACGTTGCGGTAGGGTGCGCCCTGCGTTAGGCAGGCGCGCATGACCGAGGCCTATGATCCCCCAAATACACCGCTGGATGTGCTGCATGAAGATGCGCAGTTGATCGTGGTCAACAAACCTTCGGGGCTGCTGTCGGTTCCGGGCAAGGGTGATCATCTGGCGGATTGTTTGTTGACCCGTGTGCAGGCTGCGTTTCCGCAAGCCTTGCTGGTGCATCGGCTGGATCGGGATACCTCGGGCGTTATGGTGTTCGCCCAGACCCCTCATGCGCAACGGCATCTGAGCATGCAGTTCGAGAAACGTCAGACGCGAAAAACCTATGTTGCGCGCGTTTGGGGGCTGGTCAAAGGTAAAACTGGAACCGTTGATCTTCCGCTGATCGTCGACTGGCCCAACCGCCCGCGTCAGATGGTATGTCATGAGACCGGCAAACCAGCCGTGACCGACTGGCGCGTTGTGAAACATGAAGGTGAGAGTACCCGTATGCGCCTGTTTCCCAAGACCGGGCGGTCACACCAGCTGCGAGTTCATATGTTAGCGATGGGCCACCCGATATTGGGTGACCCGTTTTATGCCGAAGGCCCTGCGCGCGATTTCCCGCGCCTGATGCTGCATTCCGAAGAGTTGCGTCTGAAACACCCCGAGGGTGGGGTTTCGATGAAATTCAGGGCACCGGCGGATTTCTGACTTCAGGCTGTATTGGTCCACAGCATTTTCAGATTACCCAATGAGAAGCGGCGCCTACGCTTTCTTGTTCTGGCTTGGCAAGGCTGTCTTGCCTGCGCAAGCTCGCGTTCAATCTCGAAGGCGCGCAGCGTATGGTCCTGCGACCAGCGGCCAAGTTTCAGGGTCATCATGACGTGATTGTCGAGATAGGGCATGCCATCACTCCTTTTTCGGGACTGTTCCAGCTTCGCCCATCACTCCTGACACCCCCTTGTCAGTGGGGCGTGCTAATGTGTCAGTAGCGTTGAGGGAGAAAAACATGCGCCGTTCGACCCGATTGTTCGAAATCATCCAGATATTGCGTGCGGCTGACGCGCCGGTGACGGCCGAGGCATTGGCGGCCAAGCTCGAAGTCTCGGCGCGCACAGTTTACCGTGATATCGCGGCACTGCAGGCGCAGCGCACCCCCATCGAAGGCGAGGCGGGGATCGGGTATCTTATGCGGCGCGGGTATGATCTGCCGCCGCTGAATTTCGATGCGGAAGAGGTTGAGGCCCTTTGGGTGGGGCTGTCGCTTTTGGCGCGCACCGGCGACAGTGAGCTGCAAGAAGCCGCCCGCCGCATCTGCCGCAAGATCGACGCGCTGCATGACACACCACGGCGCTGGCTGCAGGTCTCGACCTGGGGAACGCCGCCGGATGATCCGGCCAAAGGCTGCGTGCCGGTTGCCAACTATCGAGAGGCCATTCGCAGCGAACAGAAAATCCGCATCACTTATGTGAATGGGGCAGAGGAACACACCATTCGCGTCGTCCGCCCCGTTGCGTTGATCTACCATATTGAATGCACGATGCTGGCTGGCTGGTGCGAGCTGCGCAGCGGGTTTCGCCATTTTCGAACGGACCGTATCTGGGCGAGTGAAAGCATTGACGAGAGCTTTTGTGGCCAGGGTGACTCCCTGCGCACTCTCTGGCAGGAACAGACCCGTTGGGACAGCCATGTCGAAACCGCTTGATCGGTGCGGTTGGGCAGGTATTCGCCGACTTCACCGCATTGTTGCTTGAGCCTGTACGTAGTCCCCATGATATAATGGGCTGAACAGGGCAAACCCGAACAAACCGGGGGCCGGAGCAGAAGGTGATATCATGACGATTTCCAAGTTTTTTGTGGCAACTGGGCTGGGCTCGGCCCTGGCGCTGGCAGCATGTACCGATCCGGGTACGTTGAATGCGCCCGGTGATCCTAACCAGAATGCCAAACAAGGTGCGCTTATTGGCGGTCTGGTCGGGGCAGGGGTCGGGGCCATTGCCAATGACTCGGACCCGTTACTGGGCGCGTTGGCGGGCGGCGCAATTGGTGCGGCAGGCGGTGGTCTGATAGGCAATCAGCTTGACCGTCAGGCAGCCGAACTGCGCCAGCAGCTGGCCAACGATGGCATCACAATTGTGAATGCCGGGGATCGCCTGATCGTAACCGTGCCAAACGACATTACCTTTGACACTGACAGCGCCACTGTGCGCCCGGCCTTGCGCTCGGACCTGGTGAAGGTCGGTCAGAACCTTGTGAACTACCCGAACTCGAATGTGCAGATCATCGGCCATACCGATAGCGATGGCGATGCCGCGTACAATCAGGGCCTCTCGGTCCGTCGTGCGAATGCGGTCGCGGACATTCTGCAAGCCAACGGCGTCGGCTTCAACCGCATCACAACCATCGGGCAGGGTGAAAACAATCCTGTTGCGTCGAACCTGACACCGGCGGGCAAAGCGCAGAACCGCCGGGTTGAAATCGTGATCGTTCCCAGCGGAAACGCCTGATCGCGCAGGGCCTGTGCACGGAATGGGGTTTGGATCGCGCTTGTCCCGGTCTAACTATGGGGAAACAACGAAACGGAGTTTCCCCTGATGTCCAAACCGATCCTACTGGGCCTGTCTGGGTCCCTGCGCCAAAGCGCAACCAACCGCAAATTGCTGCGTGAGGCTGCTCGGCTTTTTGATCCCGCCGAGTTTGTCGAGGCCGACCTGAACCTGCCGCTTTATGATGGCGATCTTGAGGAAGGCGAGGGTATTCCTGCCGTTGTTCAAACACTGCGGGCTCAGATCGAGCAGGCAGATGCGGTGATCATCTCGACCCCGGAATACAACAAGGGTCCCTCCGGTGTTCTGAAAAATGCGCTGGACTGGGTCAGCCGGACCGAAGGCAACCCATGGGCCGACAAGCCTGTTGCGGTTATGTCGGCCGCTGCGGGTCGTGCAGGGGGTGAACGGGCCCAGATGATCCTGCGGGCCTATATGGTACCGTTCCAGCCGCTGATTTTGCAGGGTCCGGAAATCCACCTGGCCAACAGTTCGAACGAGTTTGATGACCAGGGCAGGTTGACCAGTGCGCGCTATGAGCAGACGCTGGGGACATTGATGCAGAAGCTGCGGAACCTGAGCGCATAGAGTCGGGTCAAAGCGAGGCTTCGGGCCGGAAATCATCCGGGATCGTATCCCGCCCATCCAGCATAAGATCGGCCATGACTTCGGCAATTCTCGGGGCCATGCCAAAACCGATCTTGAATCCGCCATTGGCGATGAACTGACCTGTGTGCAGGGGGTGTTCGCCCAGCATCGGCGCGCGGCTTTTGCTGCGCGGACGGACACCGGCCCACCGCTCGATCACTTCGGCCCCGTGCAGCAGCGGAACCGCCTGCATCGCACGCTCGATCACATCGTCCAGCGCGCTGTCGATGCTGGCGGGATCGTCATAGTCGCGTTCCGAGGTCGAGCCGATGGCCAGCGTCCCGTCGGCATGGGGAACGATATGGATCGCATCTGCAAACAGTTGCGGTACCGCGCCCGCATCAAACCGCAATAGCGCCGCCTGACCTTTCACGCCATTGCCGACAGTTTTGCCGTAGGCTTCGTTTAGCTCTTTCAGACCGGCCAGTCCGGTGGCGTGTACAACCCGACCTGCATCGGGTGCGTCAGTGACCAACTTTACCCCCATAACCGCCAAAGCCGCGACCAGCGCGGCGCAAGCGCGGCGCGGGTGCATGCGGGCGGTTAGCGTGTCATGAATGACATAGCCGGTCGGGCTGGGCGGGCACCATGATCCGGCCTCGGCCACCTCGATTACCCGCCATTCGGCACGGCCTTGCCACAGCTCTTGCGCGGTGTGTTCACGCGCGCGCGCCAGATCGAGGCTGCGCGGGTCGGCAATCGGCTGGATGCGACCTAAACGCCCGTACCCGGCAGAGACACCGCCGACGGCCTCGACCTGAGCCCAGAACGGTTCGGCCATGATCAGGCTGTCGAACTGAAAGGCCTTCTTGGCGTTCCAGTTTTCAGGCACATGCGGGGCCAAAGCGCCGACCAGACCGCCGCTGGAGCCAGCGCCCGGCCCAAAGGGGTCGATGATGCGCACCTTCGCGCCGCGCTGCGCGCAGGTCCAGGCGATCGACAAGCCGAAAATCCCGGCGCCTTTGACGGTCACATCGACCATTGCCAAACTCCTTTTCCTTGTTCAGTGTCGCGCCGCTTAGCTACAGGATTCCCCGATGGCAGACCAGCGCGCCGAGGTCACGTGGACCGAGGATCAGATACCCGTCTCGGATCGCTTCGACGACCCTTACTACTCGTTGCAAAACGGGGTTGAGGAGACGCGGCATGTTTTTCTTGAGGGCAACGACCTGACTGCGCGATTTGCCCCCGGTTTTCACATTGCAGAGCTGGGCTTCGGCACCGGGCTGAATATGCTCACCGCGTGGTCTGCATGGGAACAGGTTGGCCAAACGACCCCGCTGCAGTTCACCAGCTTCGAAGCCTTTCCAATGGATACGGCGGATATCCGGCGCGCTTTGGCTGCATTCCCTGAATTGGCGCCATGGGTGGATCGATTTCTGGAGAAGTGGACAGGGAAACAGTGCGTTCTCGATACGCTGGCGCTAACTGTCATCGAAGGCGACGCACGCCAGACATTACAGAATTGGCAGGGGCAGGCAGATGCTTGGTTCCTGGACGGGTTCTCACCCGCCAAGAACCCCCAGCTTTGGGGTGCAGACCTGATGCAGCAGGTCGCAGATCACACGGTTCAAGGGGGTACGGCGGCCACCTATACCGCCGCCGGTTTCGTGCGGCGCGGATTGGAAGAGGCGGGATTCCAAGTGACCAGAACCCCCGGCTATGGCCGCAAACGTCATATGACACGGGCGGTCAAAGCATGACACAGCAGAACAATACGCGCGCGGGCGTTGCGTTGATGATTGGCGCGACAATCGTCTTTGCCTTGCAGGACGGAATCTCTCGTCATCTGGCCGAGTCCTATAATACGTACATGGTCGTGATGATCCGCTACTGGTTCTTTGCGGCCTTCGTGATCGCCTTGGCTGCGCGCGCGCCCGGCGGGTTGAGGGCAACGACCCGGACCAACCAACTCGGATTGCAGATCTTTCGGGGCGTCTTGCTGGCGGCTGAAATCTGCGTTGCCGTATTCAGCTTTACGATTCTGGGTCTGATCGACAGCATGGCTGTCTTTATCTGCTATCCGCTGCTCGTTGCGGCACTGAGCGGCCCGGTGTTGGGTGAAAGGGTCGGATGGCGTAGGTGGACGGCGATTGGTGTGGGCTGTGTTGGTGTTTTGATCATCCTACAGCCGGGGGTCGGAGTCTTTAATCCTTGGGCCATCATTCCGTTGATCTCAGCCCTGATGTTCGCGCTTTACGGCTTGCTGACCCGCTATGCCGCGCGTCAGGACAGTACGGCCACCAGCTTTTTCTGGACCGGTGTATCCGGTGCGGTCGCCATGACGCTTGTTGGCATGTGGTTCTGGGAACCCATGGCGCAAGGCGATTGGGGTTGGATGGCGGTGTTGTGCGTCAGCGGGGCGCTTGGGCATTGGCTGCTGATCAAGTGCTATGAGATGGCCGAGGCCAGCGCCGTTCAACCCTTTGCCTATTTCCACCTGGTCTGGAGCGCGATCCTGGGCATTTCGGTCTTTGGTGAAGTGCTGCGCCCCGAGGTGGTTGTCGGGGCGGCGGTTGTTGTGGCCGCGGGCCTTTTCACCCTATGGCGCGAACGCAGCCAGGGTTGAGCCGGTCAACTCCTGCGAAAAGGGGATTGGCAGGGCTGGTTGGCCCAGACGCGCGCGGTAAACCGGAAGGCTTTCTGCCACGCGCATCACATAGTTGCGGGTTTCGCTAAAAGGGATGGTCTCGATCCAATCGACCACATCAACCTGCCCCCGGCGTGGGTCGCCATAGCGTTCCATCCAAGAAATTGGCCGCCGTGGCCCGGCATTGTACCCGGCCGCCATCATGACTACGTTGCCGTTGAAATCAGCTGCCAGCCCTGACAGGTAGTTGGCCCCGAGCTTGGCGTTATACTGCCAGTCTGAGGTCAAGCGTCCGGTCTGATGACCGCTGAGGATACCTAGCTCCTGCGCCACCAGTTTCGCCGTGGCTGGCATCACCTGCATCAGACCGCGCGCGCCTGCACCGCTGATCACAACCGGATCAAACTCGCTTTCGCGTCGTGCGATCGCCAGTGTCATTTCCTTCGCCATGGGCAGGCCCATATCGGCCACTGGGTGCACCGGATAGTAGGCCGCAGGCAGAACGGTTCCGGCGGTGGCTGCCCGTTTGGCAATCATGACCGCCAGATGCGGTTCGTTTAGCTCAATCGCGAGATCGCCCAGCTGAGCGGCCTGAACCGGATCAAGGCCTTCGACCAGATGTGTCAGAAACCGCTCGGACAGATTGTCCTCGCCTGCTTTCAACAGCAGCAGCCCGGCCTCCAGAACGCTGGAATTTGTGAAATCCGCCTGCCGCCAATGCGGCGCACGGCGGGGTGTCGCCAGTTCAGGATCAAACGGGCGACCGATCTGTTCAGCCGCCAACAACCCGTAGAACGAAGTCTGATTATCCGCCCCGATGGCATAAGCTTCATAGGCCTTTTCCGCCTCACCCTGCGCGGCATAAGCCCGGCCCAGCCAATACCCCCCGCGACCTTTCGAGATCGGGGATTGCACGGCGTCCGAGAAATTCTGGAAATGACGCACAGCCGTGGCCGGATCATTCAACCTGCGTAGGGCCAGAAAACCAGACAGCCATTCCAGATCAGCATAGGCATAGCCCATTTCCGGCGTCATGTGGTGGGTCGAGGCAACCTTGTAGGCCCGCGCCGGTCGGCCTTGCCGCATCTCCAACCTTGCGAGCCTGCGCCGTCCTTCGCCCCATTTGTCAGGCTCGCCCAACGCTTCGGGGCTGGTAGATCGGGCCAGCATCAGATCAACGGCACTTTCGTCCAGCTCTTTCTTGTCGCGCCAAACAAAACGGTCAAAGGCAAGACCCGGGGCATCCGCAACCGACTTTGGCACTGCGGCCACCTTTGTATCGACGCCAGGTTGACGCTTTTGCAACGCAATCCGCGCCTCGGCCAGTTTGCGATCATCTGCGCCCACCAGTGGTAACATCTGGGATGCACTCACCAGATGGCCATCCCACAACATCCGGTCCAACCGCGCTGCGTGATGGGGTTTCAGCAGCTTGCCAAAATTCTCGACGTAGTCTTTCTGTAACCCCGCGCCCATGGGCATGGTGCGCCACGCTGTGACGATATCCGCCTGTGCCTCACCCTGTTGTCCTTTTGCCATCAGAGCAACGGCGTAGTTCAACGCACCCTCCGCCGTTTGCGGCGGCGTATCCGCGTAGAATTTCAAGACGCGATCTGGGTCTGCGCCGGTAAAAGACGGCTCGCTTTTACGGCGCAGCCAGGCCAGTCCGGGCCAGTCCGGACGGCGATCCAGGAACACCAGCACATCACCCGAGCTGCCAAACCCCTGCCGCAACCATTCCCACACGATGATATCGCGCGACACCGATCCGCGCTGCCCCGACACGCGCAGCGCCTCGTTCCAGTCGCCCTTGCGCATCTCGCTTAACCCGGCACGCAAATCGGCAGCGGCATCCGCCCGCACGGCCTGTGGCGATAAAGCGGAATACAGAATCACGGCCATCATCAGGCCCAGAACGCGTGTCATGCCTTGCATTTCCCAACCAACCAAGGATAGAGCCTGTGAGGATAAACCTTGCGCCGCCGGGATCAACTCACAAAGCCTAAATCGTGATGGCCCGCGGTGCAAAAAAACACGGAAACTGCACCTTAAGGAGCGTGTCATGTTCAAAGGCTCTATGCCCGCCCTCGTCACCCCGTTCACAAACGGCGCGTTGGACTTGGATACGCTCAAACACCTGCTCGAATGGCAGATCGAATCCGGCTCTACCGGGCTGGTCCCCGTGGGCACCACCGGGGAAAGTCCAACCCTCAGCCATGATGAGCACGAGACGGTTGTGGAAGAAGTGGTCAAAGCTGCCGCTGGTCGCGTACCGGTGATTGCCGGTGCCGGTTCGAACAACACGGTTGAAGCAGTACGCTTCGTTCAGTTTGCCAAGAAAGTCGGCGCGGAAGCCGCACTTGTTGTGACGCCCTATTATAATAAACCGACTCAGCGCGGCCTGTTCGAACATTTTGCCGCGCTGCATGAATGTGCCGATATTCCGATCATCATCTACAACATCCCCGGTCGCTCGATCATCGACATGACGCCCGCCACGATGGGTGAGCTGGCCAAGCTGCCGCGTATTGTCGGGGTAAAAGACGCAACCGGCGATTTGGCGCGGGTCAGCCAACAGCGTGCAAGCTGCGGCGCTGACTTCTGCCAACTGTCAGGTGAAGATGCGACGGCTTTGGGCTTCAACGCCCATGGCGGTGTCGGGTGTATCTCGGTCACGGCCAATGTGGCCCCGAAACTCTGCGCTGAATTCCAGCAAGCGACATTGTCAGGCGACTATGCCAAGGCATTGGCCTATCAGGATCGGTTGATGCCCTTGCACGAGGCCCTTTTTATCGAGCCCGGCCTTGTAGGTGCTAAATACGCGCTTAGCAGATTGGGCCGCTGCAGCGCTGAGGTGCGCCTGCCGCTGACCACATTGGAAGACAGCACCAAAGCCGCAATTGACGCAGCCATGGCCCATGCCGGTCTGATCTGAGCCTGAACAAGTCCAAGTAAAAGGGCGGCCTCGATCCCCGAGCGCCGCCCTTTCCATTTCAGCCCGTATCCAGGCTTCATCTGGCCAGAAATATCCCGGGGGGTGAATTGAGCCGCAGGCTCAAGAGGGGGGCTGGCTCCCCTACCTATCGCTTGCCATAATACAATCCGACCACATGCTCGGCTTGGGCAAAGAACAACCAGCGCGACGTGGCAACGCCCGCCAGATGTGAGATCACGGCCAGCAGCGCAAATAGGTGCTTTAATGCCAAACCTCCGACCGGTAGAATCAGCAGAAGCAGAGGTAAGACAAAGGCCAGCGCAAACGCGATCATCCGCAGCTTTTGTGCATGTTTACGACCCACCACATGGACGAATTCCCGCAGCAGGTAGTTGGTGCCTGTATGCGGCGGCTCAAACGCACGCACGGTTCCGCGCGCACCCAATCCGGTTGCGGTGCCCAGATCGGTTCCGGAGTTTGCGAGCGCACTGTCACCTTGATGCCAGTATAGAATCTGGACCAACGCAGCGATCAACAACAATGGTATGGCGATAGACGTCTGGCCAGCCAGCAGTGCCCCCCCAGCCAAGCTAAAGCTCAGGAACATCGCCGGTGTCAGCTTCAAGTTCCAGCGTGGGATCGTCTTGAGCTGTGTGTAGATCATTGATGTCGTAAACACCGTCGCAAGCGAAAACAGCGCGCCCAGCAACCCGAGTGCACCCCAACGCTGCCCAAGAAACACAGCCCCGATGGCATAGAACCCCATAACGATCAGGGCGATAACCGCGCACCAGCCCTCCCGGCTGAGCCAGCTTGAGCGCCATTGCGTGAAGGCTTTCATCGCGCGTTCCGGGTGGCCAAGGTGAAAGGTCGACGCCATCAGGCCGCCGACGGCCAAAGCATAAGCGATCGCAAAGAACACAAACGCAACCCAGCCCGTGACTTCGGGCAGGCCGAGGCCCAGAAAGACAAGCAGACCAAAGCCCAGACCTGACAAGGTGGTAAAGATGATGACGGAAGGGGCCGGATGCATCAGAGCTTCTCCAGTGTTTTGTCGAGCCAGCCGAGGAACCCTTTGGGCTCTTCCGCGATGGGGGCCAGGAGCGGGGCGAGAATATCGACCTGCTCCTCGATCTGATCTTTGGGTCGGGGTGGCAGGTATTTGTTAACCGGTTTGGTGCCCATTTCTGGCATCAGGTCCATGCCGTCTCGCTCGGCCACCAGTTTGCTGACATCGCTGTCCGGATCGCCGAGGTCGCCGAAATGGCGGGCACCGGCCGGGCAGGTGCGCACACATGAAGGCACGCGGTCTACCTCGGGCAGGTTTTCGTTGTAGATGCGATCAACGCAGAGGGTGCATTTCTTCATCACCCCTTCGGCCATGTCCATCTCGCGCGCGCCATAAGGGCAGGACCAGGCGCACAAGCCGCAGCCGATGCAATCGCTTTCATTGACCAATACGATCCCGTCTTCGACTCGCTTATAGCTCGCTCCGGTGGGGCAGACGGTGACGCAGGGTGCGTCCTCGCAATGCAGGCAGGATTTTGGGAAATGGATCAGCTGAGCTGTACCTTGTTCCGGTTGCACCTCGTAAGAATGCACACGATTCAGGAAGGTGCCGGACGGGTCGGCCCCATAGGCGTCCTGATCCGACAGGGGCGCGCCGTAATTTTCGGTGTTCCAACCTTTGCAGGAAATCACGCAGGCGTGGCAGCCCACACAGGTATCCAGGTCGATGACCAGACCCATCTTGCGTTCGGTGGATTTGGGGAGCTGGGTCATGCCTGCCTTGCCTCCGCTTTGGTAGTGAGGGTGGGCTGGGGTTCTGCACCAGACCCCGGGATATTTTTAGCCAGATGAAGAATGGATCGGGTCATTTTCCAACCTTCCATGCGATATCCTTTGGACCGGTGCCAACCGGGGATTGAATCGAGGCGAATTCGGGTTGGCTTTCTGAGTCTGATGGTGGGTCGGCCTTTTCGATTTTGACCTTGAGGTCGAACCAGGCGGCCTGTCCTGTTACAGGGTCAGAGTTGGCCCATCGCATACCGTCTCCCTTTGGCGGCAGGAGTTCGTGGATCAGGTGGTTCAACAGAAAGCCTTTGGTGGCTTCGGGGGCGTCGTCCTGTAGGGCCCAGGCGCCCTTGCGTTTGCCGATGGCGTTCCAGGTCCAGATTGTGTTGTCGTTGAGCGCGGCCATCTCCATGACTGGCACCGTGATTTCCCCGTGTGGAGAGCTGACTTTGGCCCAGTCGCCATCCTGCAGCCCGTGTTCGCGCATCAGTTTGGTTGGGACGTAAAGCGGGTTGCGCCCGTGGAGCTGGCGCAGCCAGGCGTTTTGAGTGCCCCAGCTGTGATACATCGCCATTGGGCGTTGGGTCAGGGCGTTGATGGTGTAGCCTTCGTTACCCTGTTGATCAGTTTCATACCAGATCGGCAGCGGGTCCATCTTGTCTTTGATCCGCTCGCGTAGGTGATCCGGCGGCTGGCGGTCGCCGTGCCCTTCAGCGGCAAGTTGGAACTTGCGCATTGGTTCAGAATACAATTGGAACAAGTAAGGTTGTGGGCTGTCATAAAGGCCCATGCCCACGGCCCAGTCCTGATAGGCCGCGTTCCATGGTTTGTAGTAATCGGCCCCTTCGGGGATATGAGCCACGTAGAAACCACCGTTTTCGATATAGCGGTTCAGCTGGTCCGGATTGACTTCTCCACGTCCTTCCTTGTCGCCATCTTCGCCCCGGAATCCCGCCAATGGGCCGATGCCGGGCTTGCGCTGGTGATTTACGATATAGTCTGCGTAGTCTTTCCACTTGGGCGTGCCGTCTTCATTGGTAAAGCCCGGCAGGCTCATCCGGTTGGCCAGTTCGATCAGTACGGATTGGAAGCCGCGCACATCGCGGTCAGGCTCGATCACCGGCCAGCGGATCGCATCGGCAGCGGCGTCCGCTTCGCAGATTGGACGATCCAGCAGAGAGATACAATCGTGCCGTTCCAGATAGGTTGTGTCAGGCAGGATCAGGTCGGCATAGGCCACCATTTCCGAAGAATAGGCATCGGAATAGATGATGTTCGGGATGACATATTTGCCGTCTTCTGTCTTGGCCGTGAGCATCTCCATCACACCTTTGGTGTTCATGGAGGAGTTCCACGACATATTCGCCATGTACATGAACAGCGTGTCGATCTTGTAGGGATCACCCGCGGCGGCATTTGAGATTACCATATGCATCAGCCCGTGGGCCGACATCGGATTTTCCCAGGTAAAGGCCTTGTCGATACGCTGGGGAGTGCCGCACTCGTCAAGCAGTAGGTCTTCGGGACCACGCGGGAAGCCCAGATGCGGGCCTTCCAGCGGGCGGCCCGGGCGACGGTCGCCATGCGGGGTTGGATGCGCCTCAACCGGTTTGGGGTAGGGCGGTTTGAAACGAAAGCCGCCGGGGACCTCGACCGTGCCCAGCAGAATTTGCAGCACATGCAGGGCGCGACAAGTCTGGAACCCGTTTGCATGGGCGGAAATTCCGCGCATGGCGTGGAAGCTGACGGGCCGACCTGTCATCTTGGAATGCGTTTCACCCCGGAAGTCGGTCCATTCATGATCCAGCTCGATCGCCTCATCAAAGGCAACGCGGGCAATCTCGGCGGCAATGGCGCGGATGCGTTTGGCTGGGATGCCACAACGGTCGGCCACGGCCTCGGGGGCGTGATCGTCGCTGAGGTATTTTTCAGCCATCAGATGGAAGACCGGGCGGTGCGTGACGCCGTCTTTGTCGTAGGTCGCCGACAGGTCCGGGCGCACGCCGGGTTTGTCAAAGGCGGTTGGCTTGCCGGTCACGCGGTCGATTACCAGCGGTTTGCCATCGGCATTGCGTAGGAACAGGCCCTTCTCTGGACCCTCGGTGGCATTCACCAGAACTGGCGCGTTGGTGTACCGGCTCAGATAGTCCAGATCGATCTTACCAGCCTTCATCAGCACGTGTATCAGCGACAGGATGAACAGACCGTCTGTGCCGGGCGTGATCCCGACCCAGTCGTCAGCCACCGCGTTATAGCCGGACCGGATCGGGTTCACCCCGATCACCCGCGCGCCGCGGGCCTTGATCTTGCCGATGCCCATCTTGATCGGGTTGCTGTCATGATCCTCGGCCACGCCAAACAGCATGAACAGCTTGGTGTGGTTCCAATCGGGCTGGCCAAACTCCCAGAAGGCGCCACCCATTGTGTAGATTCCACCAGCGGCCATATTGACCGAGCAGAAGCCACCATGGGCCGCATAGTTGGGTGTGCCGAAATTCTGTGCCCAGAAGCTGGTGAAGCTCTGGCTCTGGTCGCGGCCGGTGAAGAAGGCCAGTTTCTGTGGGGCCGTTTCGTGCAGTTCGTTCAGCCAACCTACGGCAGTGCTGATCGCCTCGTCCCATTCGATCTCGCGGAACTCACCCGAGCCGCGCGGACCAACCCGGCGCAAAGGCTTGCGCAGGCGCGATGGGGCGTTGACTTGCATGATCCCGGCCGAGCCCTTGGCACAGAGCACGCCTTTGTTCACCGGATGATCGCGGTTGCCTTCAATGTAAGCAACCTTGCCGTCCTTCATATGCACGTTGATGCCGCATCGGCAAGCGCACATGTAACAGGTGGTCTTGCGGATCTCGTCCGATACTTTTGGTGATGTATCAAGGATCGGCTGCTGATGGGTCATTGGCGGGTCCTGTTGGTTGGCTCAGGAGGACTTTGTCACTTTCCTCATGCTTTGAGAATATTGTTCTGCGAACGATGTTTAGTCTGGGTCTATGTTCTGTTTGCCTGCAGCACGGTCACGGCGATCATCTGTGTTACATCTTCGGCGCTGCAGCCGCGGGACAGGTCATTGGCGGGTTTTGCTAACCCTTGCAAGACCGGGCCAATCGCGCTGTAGCCGCCCAGCCTTTGGGTGATCTTGTAGCTGATATTGCCTGCGTCGAGATTGGGGAAGATCATCACATTGGCCTGACCCGCCACAGATGATCCGGGGGATTTGCGATCCGCGACCGATGGCACAAAGGCTGCGTCGAATTGCAGCTCTCCATCAACGTCCAAGTCAGAAGCAGCACGGCGCAGTATGTCCGTACCCGCAACCACCTTATCGACATCCGAATGTCGGGCGCTGCCTTTGGTCGAAAAGCTGAGCATCGCAACCTTGGGGTCAACCTGCAGCAAGGTGCGTGCTGATGCAGCCGAGGCGATTGCGATTTTGCTCAGCTCGTCCGAGGTTGGATTAATGAGCAGCGCACAATCTGAATAAATCATTGCGCGCGCACCGGGTTGCGCGTTCTCAGGTGGGTACATCAAAAAGAAAGACGACACCATTCCGGCGTCAGGGGCCATGCCGATCACATGAATGGCAGCTCGGACGATGTCTCCGGTTGTGTGAACAGCACCGCCAACCGTACCGTTGGCCCGGCCACTGCGGACCAGCATCGCCGCATAGACAGAGGGGGTTTTGACAGCCGCCTGCGCCTTCGTAAGGTCGACACCTTTGTGCTGGCGCAGCTCAAAATAGGTTTGGGCAAATTCCTCCGACAGGTCCGAGGTTGCAGGGTCGTGAACCGCGATACCGGTTGACGGAGCAGCGCCGTGGTCTTGCAACGCGGCTTCAACGTCGGACCTAGGTCCAACCAGTATGATATCGGCCAGATCGGCCTGATGGGCGGCCAGCGCCCCCGCAACCACGCGGGGATCACTGCCTTCGCAGAGGGAAATCACAGGCCGGGTCGCCGGGACGTTCTGACGCAAAAGCTCGATGGGCGTTAGGGTCATACGTTCCGGCTCCGATCCGTGTCTGGCTTACTGTGCAGCCATGTCGCTGGCATCGATACCGGCAACTGCAACAGGCTTCTTCATCGCGTCGCGGCGGAAGGGCTCACCCAGTTCCTGGTTGATCATGGCTTCGATCAGGGTGGTGATCCCGTTTTTCTGATCCTCGATGGCCTGGTTCAGAGCAGCGGTCAGCTCATCCTGAGTGCGGGCGATCACACCTTTCAGACCACAGGCCTGTGCGATACCGGCGTAAGACACTTGCGTGTCCAGTTCGGTGCCGACGAAGTTGTCGTCAAACCACAGGGTTGAGTTCCGCTTTTCCGCACCCCACTGGTAGTTGCGGAAAACGATCTGGGTCACGGCGGGCCATTCCGAGCGGCCGATGGCCGTCAGTTCGTTCACCGCGATGCCAAAGGCACCGTCACCGGCGAAGCCAACAACGGGCACGTCCGGTTGACCGATCTTAGCGCCGACGATGGCGGGCAGACCGTAACCACAAGGGCCGAACAGACCCGGTGCCAAATACTTGCGACCCTCGTCGAAATCTGGATAGGCGTTGCCGATGGCGCAGTTGTTACCGATGTCGGAAGAGATGATTGCTTCGCGCGGAAGGGCCTGCTGGATCGCACGCCACGCCATGCGGGGGCTCATCCAATCCGGCTTTGCAGCACGGGCGCGCTCGTTCCAGGTGGTGCCGGGATCGTCTTGCTCGTGAGTCAGCGAGGTCAGCTCCTGCGCCCAAGCGGATTTCTTCTGCGCGATGTTGGCCTTGCGCGCGTCACGGCCAGTGTTGCCAGCGTCGTCAGATAGTTGACGCAGGATACCGTTTGCTACTTTGGCGGCGTCACCGACGATGCCAACAGTTACCTTCTTGGTCAGGCCGATACGGTCCGGGTTGATGTCGACCTGAATGATGGTGGCATCTTCTGGCCAGTAGCTCATGCCATAGCCGGGCAGGGTCGAGAACGGATTCAGGCGAGTGCCCAGAGCCAGAACAACGTCGGCTTCTTTGATCAACTCCATACCCGCTTTCGAGCCGTTATAGCCCAGCGGGCCAGCAAACAGCGGGTGATTGCCGGGGAAGGCGTCATTGTGCTGGTAGCCGACGCAAACCGGCGCATCCAGACGCTCGGCCAGTACCATCGACGCATCGATACCACCCTCGGACAGAACAACACCTGCGCCGTTCAGGATGACCGGGTTCTTGGCGTTCGACAGAATCTCAGCCGCTTTCGCCACCGAGTTTTCACCACCCGGGCTGCGTTCGAATTCGATAGGCTCGGGGATTTCGATATCCACGACCTGTGTCCAGAAGTCGCGCGGAATGTTCAACTGCGCCGGACCAGACAGACGCTTGGCCTGGCTGATGACTCGGGTCAGAACTTCGGCAACGCGGGACGGATCACGGACTTCTTCCTGATAGGCGACCATGTCTTCGAACAGTTTCATCTGCTCGACTTCCTGGAAACCACCCTGACCGATGGTCTTGTTTGCCGCCTGAGGGGTGACCAGCAGCAGCGGGGTATGGTTCCAATAGGCGGTTTTGACGGCGGTGACGAAGTTTGTGATGCCGGGGCCGTTCTGGGCGATCATCATCGACATCTTGCCAGTGGCGCGGGTGTAGCCATCCGCCATCATGCCAGCGCTTCCTTCATGGGCACAGTCCCAGAACATGATCCCGGCTTTGGGGAACAAATCCGAGATCGGCATCATGGCCGAGCCGATGATCCCAAACGCATGTTCGATCCCATGCATCTGCAGGACCTTAACAAAAGCTTCTTCTGTGGTCATTTTCATGTGACTGATCTCCGGGCAGGTGAGGAATGGCCGGGCACGCTACCCCGCCGTTGCTATTGGTTTTGACCCATAGGGCAGGGTGGCGTTAGGTCCAGAACGCGACGCGGACTAGGTCCAGTCTGCTATCAGCTGGCCCGGATCGCATCGGCGATCAGCTTTACCCCAGGCTCGATCCGATCTTGGGGAATGGAAGAATACCCGAGCCGGTAATAGTTCTGTGGCTGCTCTGGCCCCGAGAAGAAGGGCAGGCCGGGTTCGATATGTACGCTTTGTCCCTGAAGCTTGTGCGCAAGCCTGGTGGTGTCGACATCTTCGGGTGCTGACATCCACAGGGATGATCCGCCCATGATGCCCCGCCCGGCAACGGTCAACCCGTGGTGTTCGACGGCCTTGTCGAGCGTTTCACGCCGATCTGCCAGTGCTTTGGACATGCGCCTGATCTGAGCGTCGTAGTGGCCCAACGACAGGAAATAGGCGGCTGTCCGCTGGATATGGCCCGGCGGATGACGCAACACCATGGATCGCAGGGCGCGTGCTTCACGAATGAAGGGCTCGGACCCGACCATGTACCCCAATCGCAATCCGGGAAAGAGAGATTTCGAGAAGCTGCCCACATAGATTACGCGCCCATCCCGATCCATCGACTTCAGTGCCGGAGAGGGCGCGCCCAGAAAAGCCATCTCGAACTCGTAGTCATCTTCAACCACCATGGCGTCCAATTCGCGCGCGCGTTCCAGCAGTTTGTGCCGGCGCGCAATGGGCATGGTCGCGGTGGTCGGGCTTTGATGGCTGGGGGTTGTGAAGATGACATCGGTGTTTTCGGGCAACTGATCTGGGGGCAGGCCATCCCGGTCGACTGGAAGGGCCGTAATATCGCAATCCCAATGATCTAGCAGGTTGCGCAGCGAGTAATAGCATGGGTCTTCGATCACTGCGGTGCGATGGTGGGTAAGCAACACGCGTGAGGCCAGCCACAGCGCGTTTTGCGCGCCCATGGTGATCAGAATCTCTTCGGGCCGGGCAGCAATGCCACGGCGGGGCAGGGTATGGCGGGCAATGAATTCCACCAGCAGCGGATCATCCTGATCCACGTAATCGGCGGTTAACGAGGCGAAGTCCTTATGCCCAAGCGCGCGAACAGCACAGAGCCGCCAGTTGGCATGATCGAATAAGGTTCGGTCGGCCTGCCCGTAAATGAATGGATAGCGGTAGTCGCGCCAATCAGCCGGTTTGGACAACAAATCCCCGCCTGAAAACCGACGAGCCAAGGCGCTGTTCCAATCAATGGTTTCCTCGTTGCGTTGAACAGGCGTATATTTTGGCGGCACCGGCGCATTCTCGGACACGTAGTATCCGGATCGGCCTTTCGCAGTCAGGTAGTCATTAGCCAGCAGTTCAGTATAGGCCAGCGTCACGGTGATACGGCTGACGCCCAGATGTGCGGCCAGTTTCCGGGACGATGGCAGTTTCTCTCCGACATGGAACCGACCTGACAGAATGCCTTCGGCGATCATCTGTTGGATCTGTGCTTGCAGGGTGCCTTGCCCATTGAGCTCAAGGAAGAATGTGTCGATCGAGATGGCCATAGGCGCTTATAGGCTGGACCTAAGGATAGGGCAATCTGGACTTACTTTATTTGCTGAAATTTCTGGCAATGGATTGACGGGCAGCTCGAATCAAACTAAATAACTAGAAAATTAGTTTAATGGAGAAATAAGATGTGGGAAACCGCAGCGGCGGGATTCTCGGCCATGGGGTCCGAGGCCCGGCTACAGGTTCTAAAAACGCTCGTCCGCGCGGGTGAGACGGGTTTGACCGTCGGTGAAATCCAGTCGCGCACCGGGATCGCACCGTCAACTCTGGCCCATCACCTGCGGTTTCTGGCTGCCGGTGGCGTCGTCGAGCAGGAAAAGATCGGGCGTAGTACGATCAACCGCGCCTGCTTTGACGAGTTGCGAAATCTGGCGCAATTCATTCTCAGTGAATGCTGCGTCGATGAGGTAGGAAAGGCCGCGAACGATGGCTGAATTAACGCAAAATCCGAAACTGTCATCCAAGGCCGTGCTTGACCTGATCAAAACGCCCTGGGCGCTCATCGTTGCAATTCTGACGCTCGTGGCGATCCTGGACCCGGGTAACTGGGGCGAGGTCGTGACCTTTGCGGCCAAAGCGCTTGCGCATACCGGTCAATACATCCTGTTCGCCGTTTTGTTGCTCTCGTATCTCAAGGCTACAGGGGCCGAAGTTATGGTGGCGCGGGCCTTTGAAGGGCGCGAAACACGGATGATCTTTCTGGCGGCCCTGTTCGGTGGTCTAGCGCCGTTTTGTTCCTGTGAGGTTATTCCGTTTATCGCCGGTCTGTTGGCTTTGGGTGCACCGCTGTCAGCGGTGATGGCGTTCTGGCTCAGTTCACCGCTGATCGACCCGCCGACTCTGTTGATCACCGCAAGCGCGCTGGGCTGGCCCTTTGCTATTGGTAAGGCTATAGCCGCCGTTGCACTGGGCCTGTTCGGCGGTTTCGCCGTTCGCTTTCTGATGCGCAGCGGGGCGTTCGCCCAGCCGTTGCGGGAATACAAACCGGCGGGATGCTGCGGCTGCGGGCCTAAGATGGATGACAAGCCGGTCTGGAAATTCTGGCAGGAACCCGAACGACGTCAGCGATTCCGCTCTGAGTTTTTGCATAACGGCGTCTTCCTGCTGAAATGGCTGGCGCTTGCCTATGTGCTTGAGGCGCTGCTGGTCAGCTACGTACCTGCAGACCTGATTGCTCGCGTTGTTGGTGGCGAAGGTGTGCTGCCCATCGTAATCGCGGCACTGGTTGGAATGCCTGCCTACCTGAACTCCTACGTCGCGCCGCCGCTTTTGGCCGGTTTGATGGAACAAGGTATGACTGCGGGCGCTGCGATGTCGTTCATGGTCGCAGGTGCTGTGAGCTCGATCCCTGCGATGGCGGCGGTCTGGTCGCTGGTGAAACCGCGTGTTTTCGCCACCTATCTGAGCCTCGGCGTTGGCGGTGCGATCGTCGCCGGGATCGCGTTCCAGACGCTCTAAAGGGAACCGCCCGGCACAAAGGTCGGGCGGTTCCAATTCTATTCAAGTCAGCCTGCGTCGCAGAACTTTGGCAGTTTGAAGCGGTATCTGGGCTCTCCGCTTTCCACATAGATACGCTTTTCGATACAGGCGCTGGTGCCAACCGTCTGAGAGATTGGCGCTTCAGTAGAAGTGATCGAGGCTGCGGTACCATCCGGCAGCCGGACCGATGCGATTACGCCATTTCTGAGATCACCATTAATCGCAGTGGCGGACAGGACCGGGACGGTCATGAACGAATGATGCTCGTGCTCGCCATCTCCGCCCAGCAGGAACAGCGTGGATACGATTGCGATCATCCCAACGCCTGCAGCCAAACCCAGGCCCCATGTCCTGAGGAATGCGTAAATCGAAACGGCGTGGTGTGGGCCAAAAATGGCGGAAAGTACGCTAAGCATTCGGCTTCCGTTGGAAAGGCCCCGGCCTGTTTAGGTCGAGGCGGCAAACATATCAGGGGCGCTGATCGTCCTCTTCTTCTTCATCCCCGCTGCCTTTGGGCAGGTTGAAGAAGCTGTCAGCATCCACGATCGGATCGCTGTCTTCCTTCTCGTCTTCCGGTTCGTCTGACAGAGAGAAGGTCTCCAGCCCCTCAATCGCCGTCGGGATTTTCGGCGCAGCGTCCATCTCAAGCGACTGCTCGGTCGAAACCAGCTTGCGACGTTCATCATCGCTCATGACGCCACCTTCGGCGGCCTTCTTCGCGGCGGCCTTTTGCACCACGGCATCCAGTTCGGACTGTTTGCACAGGCCCAGAGCAACCGGGTCGATAGGCTGCATGTTGGAGATATTCCAATGCGTGCGCTCGCGGATCGACTGGATGGTCGGCTTGGTGGTGCCAACCAGCTTGGCAATCTGCCCATCAGTGAGTTCGGGGTGGAACTTGACCAGCCACAGGATCGAGTTCGGACGGTCCTGACGCTTGGACAGCGGGGTGTAGCGCGGGCCGCGGCGCTTTTCCTCGCCCGTGGCCGAGGGGTTGAACTTGAGCTTCAGCTTGTGCAGCGGGTTGTTCTGCGCCGTGTCGATCTCTTCTTGGGTCAACTGGTTGTTGGCAATCGGGTCAAAGCCTTTCACACCAGTGGCCACATCACCATCGGCGATGCCCTGTACTTCCAACTCGTGCATCCCTACGAAATCCGCGATCTGCTTGAAGCTGATCGTGGTGTTGTCCACCAGCCATACGGCGGTGGCCTTGGCCATAAGCGGTTTTGCCATCAGCCCGTCTCCTATACATACATCTGTCCCGTCGCCGGAATTCGGCGGCCCCGGGATTTTGGGGCAGGTTTCCGTTGTCGGGGAACTTGGCCCGTATATAGTCGCGCCAGTGCAAGAAGGGAAGAGGCGAATGCGCCAAGGGATTCTGGGCTTTGTTTTCGCGCTGCTGGGCGCTGCGGCGGCGCAGGCCGAGGGCGAGAAGGCGGGCGAATTTGACTATTATGTCCTGTCACTCAGCTGGTCACCCAACTGGTGCGCCCGCGAAGGGGACGCACGTAGGTCGGATCAATGTGATGCGCGGCATGATCATGGCTGGATCTTGCATGGGCTCTGGCCGCAGTTTCATCAAGGCTGGCCGTCTTATTGCCGCACGCCCGAGGCCCCGCCCTCGCGCAGCATGACCCGCGCGATGGAGGATATTCAGGGCAGTTCCGGATTGGCCTGGCATCAGTGGAAGAAACACGGCACCTGTTCGGGCCTGTCAGCACCCGCGTATTTCGCCCTGTCGCGCGAGGCTTATGGTGGTGTTCAGCGACCAGAGGTGTTCCGGAAACTGGATGCAACGGTCAAATTGCCTGCCTCGGTGGTCGAAGAGGCGTTCTTGAAGGCTAACCCGGGGTTAGAGCGTGACATGATCACAATCACTTGCAAGCAAGGTTATATCGAAGAAGTCCGCCTATGCCTGTCCCGGGACCTGGACCCGGTCCCGTGTGGACGGGATGTGATCCGCGATTGTGCGGCCAAAGACGCGCTGTTTGATCCGATTCGCTAAAGCTCTTTGTTCTGACACTCGCGCGCATATTCCAGCGCTTTGGCCGTTCCTGTCAGATCAATCGCCATGACGGGCTGACCCTCGGGGTTGAACACGGTCATCGTATTGTTCTGCGCAATCGCTGTCACGAAGTCGCGGTCCGTGAAGAACACCGTCGCGCCTGGAACCCGATCTTGCCTGAACCCGATGGCGGTGGCGTCAAAGCTTTTGCCGTCCAGCTCGAACCGGATCGGATAGCTCTGCCCCGGCTCAATCTCGCCCCAGGCCTTGTTAAACACGGTGAAGTACCCGCGATTGTCCAGCGCGTCATAGCCCAGACGCACGACCGAGAGGTCCTGATACACCGTCTGGATCAGGCACCCATTCCCAAGCGCTGGGTCCATCATGATGTTCCAGCCTTCGACAAAGCCCTTGTCGACGAGGTCTTGAGCAAGGGTGGCGGTGGCCGTGAAAGCGGCGAGGGTTAGGGCGAGAAGGCGGGTCATAGAATAAGCTCCAGATATGGCCGAAACACTTAACCGCTTAGGTAATCAGATAAATGACTTACCAACAAAGGTTTTTGCCAAAGCGCTGTTAAATGCTTGTGATGAAAGACTGTTTGCTGCAGGTTCCTGGGCAGGCATAAACACCCTGACCAAGCGAAAAGCGAGTCCAGCCTGTGAAACGTGAACATATA
Organism: Ruegeria sp. H3; assembly: GCF_056533095.1. Lineage (NCBI taxonomy): Bacteria > Pseudomonadati > Pseudomonadota > Alphaproteobacteria > Rhodobacterales > Roseobacteraceae > Ruegeria > Ruegeria sp. H3. Next base: position 133,959 of record NZ_JBQFOD010000008.1, read on the forward strand.
CCGCTGTTGCGCGCGAACTGCACGTCTGTCCAGCTATTGCTTCCGAAAAACAGCCCGCTTTACGGCACGTTTGAAAAAGGAAATGAAATCTCGCTTCGGACCGATGGTTCCATCTTTCCGCATGTCGCACAGCGCATGGAATGGAATTTTGATGAGACACGCTTTATCAGACAGGTTTGCAACACCGGGTCTTATCACCTGATCGATGTCGGGGCGAATGTGGGGCTGTTTTCACGACAAGTTCTGATCAACTACCCAACCGTCAGGTCCGCCTCGTGTTTTGAGCCCAGCCCGGACAATGTCGAGCACTTGCGGCGAAATCTGAGGGCGTTGCCCTCGGCTTCGGTTTTCGACTACGGCCTTGGCAAGGAAGAGGGTGAGCTGACCTTTTTCATGGATGCCATCAATGGTGGAAACTTTTCGTTCAATGAAAATGCGGTGACGGGGCGTAAGCATCACGTAATCAAAGCACCTGTCAGAAGGATTTCTGAGGCCCTACTGGATGAATGCATGGGGCAAGAGGCGACGAAACACCGTCTGATCTGGAAATCCGACACTCAAGGGCTGGATGAAGTCTTGATGAGCGAACTGCCGCTAAACTTCTGGAAACGGGTCGATCTGGCGATCTTTGAAGGCTGGCGAATTCCCAAACCTGATTTCGATGCGGTTGCGTTTCGCAAGGTGCTTGAGGCTTTTGATTTTATCTATCTGATGCGAAATCGGAACAAATCATTGGATAGTATCAACGCGACCGACTGTATCGATTATCTGTCTGGAGAAGACAGGAAATGGGGCGATATTTTCATGACCAGACAGCAATTAAGCTAAACACCGTTTGACAGTGCCGAACTAGATTGCAGGTCAGAGTTCTTTCCGCGCCCTCAACGCTGCCGTAATCGTCCCGTCATCCAGATAATCCAGTTCCCCCCCAATCGGCACACCCTGCGCGAGTGAGGTCAGGCGGACCGACCCCTCCAACTGATCCGCAATGTAGTGAGCGGTGGTTTGGCCGTCGACGGTGGCGTTCAGGGCCAGAATGACCTCGGTAATGTTTTCGGCTACAACGCGGTCTTTCAACCTCGGAATGCGCAATTCGTCGGGGCCCACGCCATCCAGTGCCGACAATGTGCCGCCCAGAACGTGATAGCGACCTTTGAAGACCCCCGCGCGTTCCATTGCCCAGAGGTCCGAGACATCTTCGACCACGCAGATCTCTCCGGTCGCGCGAGCCTCGTCGTTGCAGATGTCACAGATATCGGTGGTGCCGACATTGCCGCAATTCAGGCATTCGCGGGCGGTGGCAGCGACCTGTTGCATCGTGTCCGCCAAGGGCGTCAGCAACAGGGCGCGTTTGCGGATCAGGTGCAGCACGGCGCGACGGGCCGAACGCGGGCCGAGGCCCGGCAGCTTGGCCATCAGGTCGATCAGATTGTCGATGTCGCTGTTTGAGCTCACGGCCTGTCCTGTCTGGCGCCGGAGGAAGCCTCCGATGAGTGTATTTGCGAAACGACCGAGATCAGAACGGCAGTTTGATGTCAGCGGGCAGGCCCATGCTTTCGGTCAGCTTGGCCATTTCCGCCTGAGAGCGTTCGGTAGCTTTGGTCTGGGCGTCCTTGATGGCGGCCAGGATAAGGTCTTCGACCACTTCCTTGTCGTCGCCGTTGAAGATCGACGGAGCGATATCCAACCCCTTGAGTTCGCCCTTGGCCGTGGCTGTTGCCTTGACAAGCCCGGCACCGGATTCACCAACCACCATGATGGTGTTCAGTTCTTCCTGCATATCAGTCATCTTGGTCTGCAGGTCCTGAGCCGATTTCATCATCTTGGCCATATCGCCCAGGCCGCCTAGTCCTTTGAGCATTCAGAGTCTCCTTAAGTGTGATCGCCTCAGGCGAATATAAGCAGTATAAAGTGCCATCCCAGCACATAGCGCAATTGCCAAGCCAATGAACAGGGTGGAATGGCCGACGCATCCTAGGTCCGCTGCCGTGCGACGCGGATCATATATCATATCGTCGACAAAAATATGAGTCGCCCAGATCATCCAGCCGATAGATGTCGCTAACGCGTTCCAGAGATTTCCACGCCAGATTGCCAGTACCGATAAGGCTAGCAAGACGAATGAAATCGGATTTGAGTCAAGCGGCTGCTTCGACCCATTCGCTAACCGTTTCGCCATTCCAAGATGGGTTATAGATTTCGCAAGCTTCTTGGTAGACCGCATCGATGTGTGCATAGTGCACCTATCAATCCTCCTCGAACGGGTCCCATTCGTCTTCCACCTCTGGCAGCGCTTCGGTTTCGACCTGAGCGGCGCGTTGTTCGGGGGTCTCGATCTTGGTGATCGTGGCTTTAGGGAACTGCGCAAGTACGGCCTGAACTAGAGGGTGTTCAGAGGCTTCTTCCTTAAGCGCAAGCTCGGCCTTGTCGCGAATTTCGGCTATAGTCGGCGCGTCGCCATCCGATACGATTGACACGGCCCAGCGGTTGCCCGTCCAGCGTTGCAAGGCCGAGCCAAGTCGCGGGGCCAGATCGGTCGGGGCCTGCGGGGCGGGTGTGAACTCAATCCGGCCGGGTTGGTATGAAACCAGGCGAACACCGTTTTCGACCTCGACCAGCAGTTTCACATCGCGGTTGGTCCGGATCAATTCGACCACATGATCAAAGGTTGGATACCGGGCAAGTGCCGCCTGCACATCCTGCGCCAGCGCCGCGACGGGCGCGCCGCCGGAACTGCGCGGTGTGGGCTGGTGGCCTGCGGTCATCGGACCGCGTGCTTCCACAGGGGCTGCGCCATTATTGTGGGTAGGTGCGCCCCCTCCTGGTCCACCCATGGGTGGAGGCGGTGCATCTTGAAGACGTTTGATCAACTCTTCCGGGCTGGGCAGATCGGCCACATGGGTCAAGCGGATCACAGCCATTTCGGCTGCCATCATCGCGTTTGGCGCAGCGGAGACCTCCTCAAGTGCTTTCAACAGCATCTGCCACATGCGGGTCAGCACGCGCATGGGTAGGGCTTCAGCCATTTGCTGGCCGCGCGCGCGTTCGTCAGGCGATACGGTTGGGTCCTCTGCTGCGTCCGGCGTGATTTTCACGACCGAGACCCAGTGGGTGATCTCAGCCAGATCGCGCAGCACGGCTAGCGGATCGGCGCCTTCGGCATATTGCGCGCTGAGTTCGGTCAGCGCGCCGGCGGCATCGCCCCGCAGGATCATGTCCATTAGGTCCAGAACCCGACCACGATCCGCCAAACCCAGCATCGCGCGCACTTGATCTGCCGTCGTCTCTCCGGCCCCGTGTGAGATCGCCTGATCCAGCAATGAGGTCGCGTCGCGGGCAGATCCCTCAGCAGCACGGGTGATCAGGGCCAACGCGTCCTCGGCAATCTCAGCACTCTCAGCCGAGGCGATCTTGCGAAGCAAGCCGATCATATCTTCGGGTTCGATCCGGCGCAGGTCGAAGCGCTGGCAGCGAGACAGAACCGTGACTGGAACTTTGCGAATCTCTGTGGTCGCAAAGATGAACTTCACATGGGCGGGTGGTTCCTCCAGCGTTTTGAGCAGCGCGTTGAAGGCGCTGGTCGAGAGCATGTGAACCTCGTCGATGATGTAGATCTTGTATCGGGCTGAGGCGGCGCGATAGCGGACACTGTCGATGATCTCGCGAATGTCATTGACACCCGTGCGGCTGGCGGCGTCCATCTCCATCACGTCGACATGACGACTTTCCATGATCGCAGCGCAGTGTTCGCAGACTCCGCAGGGTTCGGTGGTCGGGCCGCCATTGCCGTCCGCACCGATGCAGTTCATGCCTTTGGCGATGATCCGCGCCGTGGTGGTTTTACCCGTCCCACGAATGCCGGTCATGACAAAGGCTTGCGCGATCCGATCGGCCTCGAACGCGTTCTTCAGGGTTCGCACCATTGCATCCTGACCCACCAGATCAGCAAAGGTTTCCGGGCGATATTTGCGGGCGAGAACCTGATAGGCGGGGCTGTCTGTTTTGGTCATGTCTGCTCTGGCGGATTCGGGACGTCGCCACAGCGTAGTGGCCGCCGCTGCCCGCGTCCACAGCGGGGTTCAGGAAATTTGGTTTGGAGAGAATCGGGATATGCGTAAACTGGGGTTTCAAATTTAAACAAACATAACTTTTGAGCGGGCGAGGATTTGGGAGGAGGACTTTGATGTCTCAACTGGTGGTCTATGCCCTGCAGGTCGGGGGCGGCACGCTTGCGTTGACGTCGCTGCCGGGTCGTGGGGGTGACTATGCGGAGGATCTGGACACGATATCCGACTGGAAACCGGGGCTTGTGATCTCGATGACGACAGAAGTTGAGATGCTTCAGGACGGCGCACAGAGCTTTGGCGGTGACATTCAGGGGCGCGCCAGCCGGTGGGTACATCTGCCGGTCGAGGATTATGGAGTTCCGTCGTCCAATATCGATAATGAGTGGGTTGCGGTCAGCGCGGCAGCGCGACAGGCGCTGTCTGGGGGTGGCCGGGTGCTGGTTCATTGCCGTGGCGGGTGCGGGCGATCCGGGATGATTGTGCTGCGGTTGATGGTCGAATGCGGCGAACCAACTGATGAGGCATTGGCCCGCTTGCGGGTGCTGCGGCCTTGTGCCGTCGAAACCGACGGACAATTGGCGTGGGCGACGCGCGGAGCACCTGCCGAGCTGGAGCTGCGCTGAGGGTAACCAGGCAGGACATCTAGCATATTGAGCATGACGCAGGTGGCCCGGCGCTGATTTGCCTGAAACCATTGCATTGCAAATGTGGACGTTTGGTCAAGCAGTCTGCGGGTTGACTTGATCGCCGGTTGCTGCGCCTCTGTCAGAGGTAAACTGATTGGTTCAGGAAGCACCCGCAGGCGATGTTGGATATGCAAGAGGCAATGAAGGTTGAAGACTTCCGGTTCCCATCCGGATCGTCAACGCTGTCTGCGCGTTTGTACTGCCCTTTAGCTAAGCCCGAAACGGTCGTTGTACTGAACGGGGCAACAGGAGTGCCACGTGACTATTATCAACACTTCGCACACTGGTTGGCGGCAGAACGCGGCATCGCGTGTCTGACCTATGACTACAGCGGTTTTGGCCATTCACGCGCGGGGCGGTTGACAGATTCAAAGGTCACCATGGCCGACTGGGCGCTAATCGATATGCCAGCGGCGCGGGCCGAGATGCGGCGGCGTTATCCAGACGCCAGCCAATGGACAATCGGTCATTCGGTTGGCGGGATGTTGGGGCCGGTACAGCCGGATATCAACAAGATCGACCGCATGATCTGTGTCTGCTCGGGGCTGGTCACCTTGTCGGATCATCCCTGGCCTTACAAGGGTTTGGCGTGGACCTTCTGGCACGGTCATGTGCCGCTGCTGGTGAAGGCACTGGGGTATCTGCCGGGCAAGGCAATCGGGTTTGGGGCTGATCTGCCGGGTCCTGTTTACTGGCAGTGGCGCAGGTGGTGCACTGCGCCGCGCAGCTATCTGCCTGAGATGGGTCAAGACCTGCCACAGGCGCGTTGGACGGATGTGGGTGTTCCGGTAGACCTGTATACCAGCGATGATGACCAGACCGTTCCGCCCGAGGCGGTTTGGCGGTTAGCCGATCTTTATGGTTCCAAGGCGCGGCGTCATGTGCTGTCTGCACGCGACTACGGCGTTAAGGAAATCGGTCATATCGGCGCGTTTGCGCGTCGCAACGCAGCTGTTTGGCCCCGGCTGATCGAATAATAGGGGCGTCGATTGCGCGACGCCCCTGTTTTGCTCACTGACCTTTTAAGTGCTTTTTGCCTTTCACAACTGATCGAACCATCTTTCCGAAGGCTTTATCGCGTGCGCGGGATTGGGCGATGGTTTCTGAATTCCTCTGATCCTCGCGCCGGAGCTTACGCCATCGGTCCAGCCGCGAAGGATCAAGCGTGCCATCGGTAATCGCAGCCTGCACGGTACATCCCGGTTCCTGATCATGCCGACAATCCGAGAACCGGCACCCTTGCGCAAGATCCAGAATGTCCGAGAAAACCTCGTCCACACCCTCTTGCGCATCGAGCAAACGCAACGCGCGCATGCCTGGGGTATCGATCAGCCAGCCTTTGTTCCGCATCAGATGCAGGGCACGGGCGGTTGTGGTATGACGTCCATGGGCGTCATCCTCGCGAATGCTTGCCGTTGCCTCTGCCTGACCCGTCATCCCATTGGCCAGCGTGGTTTTTCCAACGCCGGACGAGCCTACCAGAGCAGCCGTTTGTCCGGTGGGGCACCAGCTGAGGATTTTTTCTATATCCTCAGGGTCAAGCGCGTTGACGGTCAGAATGGTCAGGAACGGCCCAAGTTTTTGTGCCTGACGCTGAACTGCGTCGGGATCAGCACACAGGTCCGCTTTGGTCAGCACGATGACCGGATAGCACCCGGCCTGATTGGCAAGGGCCAAGTAACGCTCCAGCCGGGGCAGGTTGAAATCCGCATTGCAAGAGCTGACGATGAACAGCACATCCACATTTGCGGCGATCAGTTGCGCTTCGGCCCCAGTGCCAGCGGCACGCCGTTGCAGCAGGCTGCGCCGGTCGAGCAGGTGCTGAATGCGCTGATCCTGATCAGCAAGCACCCAGTCGCCCACTGCAAAGTCGCCGGTCGGACGACCGAGTGACACAAGTGGCGTTTCCCCCGCCGATGAAAGCCCGATCAGACGATCGCGGTGCACCGCGGAGATGCGATAGGGGGTAAGATTAGGGTAATCCACGCTTTGCGCGGCAAAATGAGAGGACCATCCAAGGTCCGAAAGTGTATGAGACATTGATCTGCCTATGTTCAGAAACAGCATAGCAACCAGATGGCAGACGCGCATCCGGCGGCGATGTGTTCAGGCAGTTGCGTAGATTGCGATCAGAACCGCGCTGCCTGAAGGGTTTTTGCTACACTCATAAAAGCCCTCCTGCGGCTTGTTAGTTGCGATCAGTGAGAGGTTGGACATCGACCCAAGCGGGGCTCGTTGTGGCTGCTTCCTTCCGGACCTGACCAGGTTGGCGAGGCGCTCGCCCGCGCCAACCTCTCAGGACTTGATATAGGCAAACCCGGTGCAGATGGCAACCCGTCAGAGAGTTAACTGAATGCGTTCAAAACCTGTGGGATCAGGGGGCAGAACTTGTGGCTCAAATATGTTTAATTCCGCCAAATACTTCAGCGCGCCGGGCCCGGTGGTCAGGATCGCCTGCGCGCCGTCTTGGGGGGCAAGCGCAAAAGGATAGGGTGTCTGTGCCAGCGGATCGGCGGGCAGATCGCCGATCAAATAGTCGCGCAGGACCCGTTTGATATCCAATGGCGGTAAGTTGATGGCCTGCGCCTGATCGACGAATGGAAAATACCCACCTCCGCTGGCGCGATAGTTGTTGAGCGCAACGATGACCTCCTGCTCGGGCCGCAGATCAGACCCGTTAAAGCGCAGCTGGCGTATGCGCCGATTGTCTTGGCCCAGCAATTGCCCTTGGCGGTCAAACCGCGCAGGTTGTGACAGATCGATCTGGTAGCTCAGCCCAAACAGTACATCAAAATTATACCCTGCGCGGCTTGGATCAGTCAGCTCGGATGCGGCATCGAGTTGCAACTGATGAAAAACGCCAGCCGACATCTCAAGCCAGTCGAGAACCTGTGCACCGGTGACTCTGACGGCGCGCAGCTCATTGGGGAAAATATGCAGGTCGGCGATGTGGCGCAGGCAAACCTCACCTGCAGGAACGTCGGTATAGAAGCGAGGGCCAGATCGACCACCACACTTGTAAGGAGAGACGGCCGATAGCATTGGTAGATCTGCCAGTGCCGAGCCCGCTAGATATGGCCTGAGGCCTGCCGCCTGGGCCATTGCAACAAGTGCAAGCCCCTGATCCGGGGCGCAAAAGCTGAAATAGCTGTGCAAGGGCTGCGAGATTCGGGTCACCGGTTCTGCCATCTCAGCGCGGGTTTTGGAATGGATTGGTGCAAAAAGCGTGACCAGTTCGGGGTTTTCCGGCACCTCGGTATCATCTGATGCCGTGCTCACCGCATGCAGTTTTGCACTTTGCGCGATGATGGCCCAGCCCGCATCGTCTGAATGCGTCATATGCAGATCAATCTGCCCCAGATGTGAGCCTGCGGATCCGGCCATCACCACGGGTTTGCCATGGATCAATCCAGCGTCATGATCCACATAGGGCATGGTGCTATGGCTTGGACCAGGCAGCGTGAAATGCGTATGCCCTGCGATCAGGGCATCTATGCCCGCAAGACCTGCAAGCGCGATCACCGTATTCTCAGACCCGGGGGCTTCGTCTTCCTGCTCGATCCCTGAATGCGCCAATGCGATGATCAGATCGCATCCCGCCGATTTCAGGCTCTGTACCGCGCGTTTGGCGGCGTCGAGAATACCTTCGGCGGCGACCATTCCACTTAGGTGATGCGCTTCCCACTGGGTTGTCTGTGGTGGTAGAACAGAAAAAACACCAATACGCAGCGGGATATCTCGCCCGTTCCACGAAACGGTTCGGTCAAAGATCGCGTGGTCTTGCCAGCGTGTTTGGATGCCTTTGGTTGGGTGCAGATTGCTGCACAGAACCGGGCAGGGCGCATCGGCAAGAATGCGATCCAGCGCATCTAGTCCGAATCCGAAGTCGTGATTGCCCAGACCGATCGCATCGTACTGCAAAGCGGCAAAGCCCTGCATCATCGGGTGGGTGTCGTGGTCTTGCACCGCCTGGTCACCAAGCGGTGTGCCCTGAAGCGCATCCCCATTGTCGAACAGCAGGACAACTGCATCACCTGCGGATTCACGCGCAGATTCGATTAGGCTGGCGGTTCGCGTTAACCCGACCGAAGCATCGGGCTGATCGGAGTAATAATCGAAACCGGTCAGATTCATGTGCAGATCGGTGGTCGCGAGAATACGAATTTTCACGTCTGCGCTTTCAGTCTGACCTGTACAAACTGGTCTTGTTTTCACTCTGAACTACTACTTTTGGGCGATAATATTATTCAAAATCAACATTTAGTAGATTTAATGCACATATATTTAGGCGTATCAACCACTGCATTGTCGCAGGGACAGGGGGGTGCCGAGAAATGGCATTGCAACATTCTGGTTGCCGTGGCAGCCCTGTCAGCAAAGCCCAAGGGACAATGAATGAAAAACGCAGAACTGGTGACCTTTGGTGGCTCGGGTCTGGATCGAGCCGCCGAGCTGCGATCTGACGCAGAACGGCTGCAACACGCGCAAGATGAAACAAAGGCGCGCTGCGTCCTGCTGTGGCGCGGAAAACTGCTGGTGCAGGGTGAGGCCCTGGATCAGCTTATCAGGCTTCCGATGTCACACCCCGTGATTCAAAACGGACCGGGCGGGATTGTCGCTGTCCCGATCTTTTTGGGTTTGGAAGAAGGGCGCGCCCCGATCTTTGCCTTTGACATCTCGGGCTGGACAGCCGAGGGCCAAGATCTGACTGGCCTTGATACTTTTGTTGATCGGTCGGAACAGCAACACCCCGACTTGCCCATGGGCACTGCGTTTGCTGAGCTACGCCGGATCATGACCCGGCTTTCAACCCGCGATGCCGAGCTGGCAGCAACCGCCAAGGCCGTTATTGGCTGGCACAAGACGCACAAGTTCTGCGCCCAATGCGGTGCGCCATCCCAGATCGCGCAGGCTGGGTGGCAACGCAGCTGCCCGTCTTGCGGGGCCCAGCATTTCCCACGCACCGACCCGGTTGTCATCATGCTAATCACCCATGGCGATGCGGTTCTGATGGGCCGGTCGCCCGGCTGGCCCGAAGGAATGTATTCGCTACTCGCGGGGTTTGTGGAGCCGGGCGAAACTCTGGAAGCCGCAGTGCGCCGCGAGGTGATGGAAGAAGCAGGTGTACCGGTGGGCGCCGTCTCGTACCTGTCCAGCCAGCCGTGGCCATTTCCGTCATCGCTGATGTTTGGCTGCGCGGGTCAAGCACTATCGCGTGACATCAAGATTGACCCGGTTGAAATCGAAGACGCGCTTTGGGTCACCAAAACCGAAATGATGCAGGCCTTTGCCGGAGATCATCCCAAGCTGTTGCCCGCCCGGAAAGGTGCAATTGCGCATTTCCTTTTGAGAAACTGGCTTGCAGATACATTAGACTGACGGAAAACTATACAAAAAGCGTAGCAAAGGCCGAAATGCAGTTTTCAGCACGTGAAGATATTGAAGCCCCGATAAACTCGGTATTTGAGATGGTCGCCGATTTCGACCGGTTCGAGCGGATGGCGATGCGTCGCGGCGTAGACGTGCGGCGCGTGACGCAGGACGTCCCGCCTGCGGCGGGCACCACCTGGGACACCGAATTCAAACTGCGGGGCAAAGCACGCCAGATGACCGTTGTCATGACCGATTGTGAACGCCCGGCGCAGATGCGGTTTGAGGCCAACAGCAAGGGGATGGCAGGTGTCACGACGATTGATCTGCTTGCGCTGTCGCAGCGTCGGACTCGGTTGAGCGTGGATATGTCACTAAGCGCAAAATCCCTGCCCGCCCGGTTGCTGTTGCAATCAATGAAGCTGGGGCAAGCGCGGTTCCGCAAGCAATTTCAACTGCGGCTGGCTGAATTCGCGCGCGAACTGGAGCAACGTTACAAGCACGGCTCATGATGTTGGTTGCTGCGGGCAGTTAGGAGCAGGGATTTGAGCGAAATCTTGTACAGACCTGCGCGAGAAGGTGACGCAGAGGGTATCGCAAGCGTCTTGCAGGACATCTTTGAGGCGGGAAAGCGCAAGGCGCCAGTAACAGCCGAGTTTGTTCTGGGTCACTATATCACCCATCCAGACAGTATTCGCTGCACGGTTGCCGTTGAACACATCGGGCAGATCCTTGGGTTTCAGTCGCTGAGATATGCGGCCGAAGACAACCCATATGATGTCGCGGTGGGTTGGGGCATCATTGGCACCCACATCCGGCCATCAGCCGCGCGACGCGGCATCGGGCGCGGATTGTTTGCCCAGACGTTGAACGCTGCCCGCGATTTCGGGCTGACATCAATCGACGCAACGATTGGTGCGGATAATCAAGACGGCCTTGCCTATTATGACGCGATGGGGTTCCGAACCTATCGACAGCTCGATGCTGGGGTGTCAAAAGCCTATACTCTGTTAGTCTGACACGCATGTCCCATATCATTGTCCTTCATGGTGCATCGAGCAGTGGCAAGAGCACAATCGCGCGCGCGCTTCAGAAGAAGATAGAACTGCCGTTCTGGCATATCTCGATTGACCATCTTCGGGATGCCGGGGTGCTGCCTTTGGATCGGTATCGCGCAGCAGAGATTGATTGGCCCTCGGATCGGGCCGCATTCTTTGATGGGTTCCACAGGTCAGTGGCCGCTTATGCGGATGCGGGCAATCATCTGATCCTAGAGCACATTCTGGATACACCGGGTTGGGTCGAACAGCTGCAGTCCCTGTTCAGAGCTCATGATGTGCTGTTTGTCGCGGTCCACTGCTCATTGCCAGTACTGACCGAGCGTGAGAGCCGACGAGGGGACCGCCCATTAGGTAGCGCCGCGCGGGATCAAGCTACGATCCACACCGGCAGACGATATGATCTTGAGGTCACGTCGACCGATGGAACCGATCTATGCATTGATACCATACTCGCCACATGGCGCAGAGATGAACGCCGGTCCGAGTTCGCGGACACCAAAACCTAGCGAAGAGTTATCAACCTCTGGGCCGGGCGGCGGGATAGACCCCCAGAATCTCGACATTGGTCGTGAAGTGCTGCAGCTCATCCATCGCCAGTTGAACATTCCGGTCGTCCGGATGCCCCATGATATCGGCGTAGAACTGAGTCGCCGTGAACGAGCCATCAACCATATAGCTTTCCAGCTTGGTCATGTTGATCCCATTGGTCGCAAACCCGCCCATGGCCTTATATAGAGCAGCGGGAATGTTGCGGACCTGAAAGACGAAACTGGTGATCATCTCATGATCACCACGGCGCGAGGTATCAGCCTTAGGCGACATGACCAGAAACCGGGTTGTGTTGTCACCGTGGTCCTCGATATGGCGCGCCAGTACGTCCAGGCCATAGATTTCGGCCGCCAGTTCACTGGCCAATGCGGCCGAATGCGGATCGTTAGCCTCAGAGACTTCACGTGCGGCGCGGGCGTTGTCGGGGCTGACTCGGCCACGAATACCATGTTCGCGCAGGAAAGTGGCGCATTGAGGCAGCAAAACCAGATGGGAATGTGCCTCGGTCACATCTTCCAGTCTGGCGCCGGGGACACCAAGCAGATTGATGTGAACGCGTACATAAGCTTCGTCAATGATGTGCAGGCCGCTATGAGGCAAAAGCCGGTGAATGTCAGCCACGCGCCCATAGGTGGTGTTTTCGACCGGTAGCATAGCCAGATCGGCCTGACCCGAGCGTACCGATTCGATCACATCCTCAAACGTACGACAGGGCAGCGCCTCCATATCCGGCCGCGCATTGCGGCAGGCCTCGTGACTATAGGCACCGGGTTCCCCTTGAAAAGCAATGCGATTGGTCATTTGGTCGATTCCGTGCAACAAGTTCTTGAATTGGGCGTTTAGTCGCGGTGTCTATACCTTGCCTCTCGTCAGGGGAAGCCTTAGACACCTGCGCAGACAGCTGAAATGGACACGCGATCAATGTTCGACACGATGACAGTTACCAAGGCCTCAGCAGGCCTGTTCGGCACTTTCCTGGTGCTTCTCCTGGCCAAATGGGGCGCGGATATCCTGTATTCACCCGGTGGTCATGGCGAGGCGGAAGCCGCTTACATTATCGAAACCGAAAGCGCGGGCGAAAGCGCGAATGGCGAAGAAGTGGTCTTTGAGGACCTGCTGGCCGCTGCTGATCCTGAAAAAGGTGCACGCGTATTCCGGAAGTGTACTGCGTGTCACAAGCTGGAAGACGGGGCAAATGGCACGGGCCCGTATCTGTACGCAATTGTTGACCGTCCTGTTGCAACGGCCAAAGGGTTCACCGGCTATTCGGCGGCCATGCAGGCGCATGGCGGCAACTGGACGCCAGAAGCCCTGGATGCCTTCCTTGAGCGCCCAAGCGCCTATATCTCGGGCACATCCATGAGCTTTGCTGGTCTCAGAAAGCCAGAAGAACGCGCCGATCTGATTGCCTATCTGCAAACCATCGGCAATTGATCCTTAACAGATCAAAAACTCGTGAAAGCCGCTGCATTTTGCAGCGGCTTTAATTTTTGCGTGAGGATTACTTCACAATACGCTTATGCATTCTAAACTTGAAACTGAGTGTTCTAGACCTTTAGCTAGGCTTAGACGCATTAAGACGTTGACAGGTTTGAAGGAGAGGTGGGGATGACACGCAAAAGCACGACACCAACGCAGGCGCGTATGAACAGGCGTACAGCGCTACAGCTACTGGGCGGTACGGCTGTTGCTGCAACCGCCCCTGGGCTCGGTAGCGCATTGGCCGCTGGTACTGATGCGGAGACTATCATTCGGGCGCATGGCTATTCGTTCTTTGGTGACCTTAAATATCCACCCGACTTCAAACATTTTGACTATGTGAATCCGGATGCGCCTGTTGGCGGGCATATCTCGGTCTCAACGCGCGGCACGTTCGATGGGATGAACCGGTTCAATTGGCAAGGCAAAGCCGGGCGGTATTCGGGGCTGATTGCGGAGAGCATGTTTGGCGAAAGCCCGTTTGGATCAGCGACCCCTGCAGACTCCATCACAGAAGCTTACGGCTTGTTGGCAGAAGCCGTCGAATACCCAGACACTAAGGAATGGTGCATATTCTATATGCGTCCTGAAGCCAGGTTTGCAGATGGCACTCCACTGACCGCTCATGACGCAGCGTTTACGCATGACCTGTTTCTGGAACAAGGCATCCGCAGCTATGCCCGCGCGGTGAAGCAGCGGATCGAAGGTTATGAGATCATCGATGACCACACGATCAAATACAATTTTGTGGACGGAATTTCGCGCCGCTCCTTGATTTCTCAGGTTGGCGGGACGCCTGTGTTTTCAAAAGCTTGGTACGAAAAAACGGGCGAACGGTTAGACAAGCAGAGCTTGCAAACCCCGATGGGCAGCGGGCCCTACGTGGTCGATGATTTTGAGCTGAACCGCTATATCGTCTATCGACGCAACCCCGACTATTGGGGTTGGGATCTGCCGATCAATGTTGGCCGTCATAACTTTGAGACCGTTCGGGTCGAATACTTCGCGGATGACGCCGCCGAATTTGAGGCGTTTAAGGCGGGTGTTTACACGTTCCGGGCTGAAGGCAGCACCAAGAAATGGGCAACGGGATATGATTTTCCGGCTGTCCAAAACGGCTATGTGAAACGCGAAGAAATTCCGGTCATGTCGCCTCCATCGCCTTCGGGCTTTATCTTCAATATGACGCGGGCACCGTTTGATGACATTAAAGTGCGTGAGGCTTTGGGGCTTGCCTTCAACTTCGAATGGACGTCCGAATCCCTGCAATACGGTCTTACAGAACAGCGCCATTCCTTCGCAGAAAACTCGGAAGTCGCTGCTGAAGGAGTCCCGACGGGTCTTGAGAAAACCTTCCTCGAATCGCTTGGCGATTTGGTTCCCGAAGAGGTTCTGACGCAAGAAGCGGTGCGTGCGCACAGTTCAAACCCGGCCCGCACCGTGGACCGTCGGAACAAACGTACTGCCTTAAAGCTGCTCTCCGAAGCGGGCTGGACTGTAAATGGTGCGGGCAAGCTGCAGGATGCCGATGGCAATCCGATGTCCATCCAGATCATGCTGAATGCGTCTTCTTCGGACACGGCAGAGGCTATCGTGACCACCTATGCATCAAGCCTGGAAAGCTTTGGTGTTTCAGTCACGGTTGAAAAGATCGACAGTGCCCAGTGGATTCAGCGGTACTATGATAAAGACTTCGACATGATCTTTTTCCGCAACCAGCCGTTCTTGGAAGCAGGTACCGGTCTCAAACAGGCGTATGGATCAGAAACCGCCGTCGTATCGTCATACAATCCGCAATCTTTGCAAAGCCCGCTGGTTGACGCGATCATTGATGCGGCTCTGGATACCAAATCGCGCGAGGAAGAGATTGCATCGCTAAAAGCTTTGGATCGTGTCCTTAGATACCTGCGAATTCAGGTGCCTTCCGGATTTGTTTCAGATACCTGGGTCGCCTATTACGACATGTATGAGCATCCCGAGGTGCTGCCTCCGCTGGCTGTGGGTCAGTTTGATTTCTGGTGGTTCAATGACGAGAAATACCAGAAACTAAAAACTGCCGGCGCGGTGAGGTAACAGGCTTTGGGCGCATATATACTACGCCGGCTTTTGCTGGTCATTCCAACGTTGCTTGGCATCATGATCGTGAATTTCACACTGGTGCAATTTGTGCCAGGTGGCCCGATCGAGCAAATTCTGGCCCAGATGCAGGGCGAAGGCGATGTATTCGCCGGGTTTGCCGGGGGCGAGAACGTTCAGACCGAAGAAACGTTTGGTTCAGACAGCGAATACATTGGCGCCCGTGGACTGCCGAAGGAATTTATCGAAGAACTGGAAAAGGAGTTCGGTTTCGACAAACCGCCGCTAGAGCGGTTTTTGAACATGATGGGGAACTACCTGACGCTGGATTTTGGTGAGAGCTATTTCCGATCGATCAGCGTGATCGATCTGGTGCTCGAAAAGATGCCAGTGTCGATCTCTCTGGGCCTTTGGTCCACCCTGATCGCCTATCTGGTCTCCATTCCCTTAGGCATTCGCAAGGCCGTTAAGGATGGATCAACCTTCGATACTTGGACCAGCGGTACCATTATCGTCGCCTATGCCATCCCCGGTTTCCTGTTCGCCATCCTGCTTCTGGTTCTGTTTGCCGGTGGATCTTATTGGCAAATCTTCCCGCTGCGCGGGCTGACTTCGGACAATTGGGAGAGCTTGAGCCTGCTTGGCAAAATCGCTGACTACTTCTGGCACATCGCCTTGCCGATCATTGCGCTGACCATTTCCGCCTTTGCGACACTGACGCTGCTGACCAAGAACTCGTTTCTGGATGAGATCAAGAAGCAATATGTCATGACAGCCCGCGCGAAAGGGTTGAGCGAAAAACGGGTTCTCTATGGCCACGTGTTCCGCAATGCCATGCTGATCGTGATCGCTGGTTTTCCAGCTGTTTTCATTGGGATGTTCTTCGGTGGATCGATCATCATCGAAACGATCTTCTCGTTGGATGGGCTTGGGCGCCTAGGGTTCGAAGCTGCCGTGGCGCGGGACTACCCGGTGATATTCGGGACGCTGTTTATCTTCGGCCTGATGGGTCTGGTAGTTGGGATCATCAGCGATCTGATGTACGTCCTTGTCGATCCGCGCATCGACTTTGAAAAGCGGGAGGGATAAGTGGCTCTCTCCCCTCTGAACCAGCGCCGCTGGCGCAATTTCCGGCGCAATGGCCGGGCATTCTGGTCGCTGATCATCTTCTCAATCTTGTTCGGCCTGTCGCTGTTTGCCGAATTCATTGCCAATGACAAACCCATCCTGGTGCAATACCGCGGCGCGTTCTATACGCCAATCTTCAACTTTTACCCAGAAACCGAGTTTGGCGGCGACTTTCAAACCGAAGCGATTTATCGAGACCCCGAGGTTATGTGCCTGATCGACAGTGGTGGCATGGACGCCTGTTTCGACGATCCCGAAGGCATTATCGAACAGATCGACGCCGGAACCTATCAGGCCGATGGGTTCGAACGCGGCTGGGCCATCTGGCCTCTGATCCCGTATTCCTACAACACCAGCGTCGACCGCTCCGGTGCGGCCCCGTTGCCGCCCAACGGGCAGAACCTGCTGGGCACAGATGACACGAAACGCGATGTGCTGGCGCGGGTCATATATGGCTTCCGCCTGTCGATCCTGTTTACCCTGCTGGTGACAGGCGCGGCCAGCCTGATCGGCATATTTGCCGGGGCCATTCAGGGGTTCTTTGGCGGTTGGCTTGATCTGATTTTCCAGAGGATTATCGAGATATGGTCGGCGACGCCGTCGCTCTATGTCATCATCATCATGTTCGCCATCTTGGGGCGAAGTTTCTGGTTGCTGGTGGCATTGATGATCCTGTTCGGTTGGACAGGGCTTGTGGGTGTTGTTCGGGCCGAGTTCCTACGGGCGCGCAATCTGGAATATGTCCGTGCCGCGCGCGCGCTGGGCGTGGGAAACATGACCATCATGTTCCGCCACATGTTGCCCAATGCGATGGTCGCCACCCTGACTTTCATGCCGTTCATCGTGACCGGCACCATCGGCGGGCTGGCCTCGCTCGATTTCCTCGGCTTCGGCCTGCCATCTTCGGCCCCGTCTTTGGGTGAGCTGACTTTGCAGGCCAAGCAGAACCTTCAGGCCCCTTGGCTGGCCTTCACGGCGTTCTTCACCTTTGCCATCATGCTATCGCTGCTTGTCTTCATTTTCGAAGGCGTCCGTGATGCGTTTGATCCCAGAAAGACCTTCTCATGAGCCTTTTGGATGTGAACAACCTGAGGGTCTCGTTCCGGCAGGACGGGCAGGTCTCGGCAGCGGTCAAAGGTGTATCCTTCAGCGTGGACCGTGGCGAAACCGTTGCGCTGGTCGGGGAATCGGGATCGGGTAAATCCGTGACAGCCTTGTCGACAGTGTCCCTGCTGGGGGACAGCGCGATTGTGGAAGGGTCCGTGCGGTATGATGGGCAAGAAATGATTGGCGCGTCCGAGGACAAGCTGATGGAGGTTCGTGGAAACGACATCAGCTTCATCTTTCAGGAGCCGATGACGTCGCTGAATCCGTTGCACACCATCCAGAAACAGATGGCCGAATCCCTGGCGTTGCATCAGGGGCTAACAGGCGATGCAGCGCGCGCTCGGATTGTCGAGTTGCTGACCAAGGTTGGCATCCGCGATCCCGAGGAACGGCTGGACAGCTATCCGCACCAATTGTCAGGCGGGCAGCGTCAGCGTGTGATGATTGCGATGGCCTTGGCCAATAAGCCGGACATCCTGATCGCGGATGAGCCCACGACCGCGCTGGACGTGACCATTCAAGCACAGATACTGGAACTGTTGGCTGAGCTTCAGAAATCCGAGAATATGGGGATGCTGTTTATCACCCATGACCTTGGCATCGTGCGGCGGATCGCTGATCGCGTCTGCGTGATGAAAGACGGAGAGATCGTCGAAACCGGGATCACGGCTGAGATTTTCGACAACCCGCAACACCCCTATACGCGCAAGCTGTTGGAGGCTGAGCCTTCGGGCCAGCCTGATCCTGTGGCCGCCGGTGCCGAAGAGGTTGCACGGACGGATCATCTGAAAGTCTGGTTCCCGATCCAGCTTGGTTTCCTGAAACGAACTGTAGGTCACGTGAAGGCCGTCAATGACGCAACGCTGAGTGTCAGAGCTGGCGAGACATTGGGGATTGTCGGTGAAAGTGGTTCGGGCAAGACCACGCTTGCATTGGCTATCATGCGATTGATCGCATCTGAAGGCGGTATCACGTTCCGCGATCAGGACGTCCGCCGCTGGTCCACGCGCGAGCTGCGACGGTTGCGCAAGGACATGCAGATCGTGTTCCAGGACCCGTTTGGCAGTCTGAGCCCGCGTATGACCTGTATGCAGATCATCGCCGAGGGGTTGGCCATTCACAAGGTCGACCCGCATCGTGCCCCGCGCGAACTGGTGGCCGAGGTGATGACCGAAGTGGGTCTGGACCCGGCCTCGATGGATCGCTATCCGCATGAGTTTTCGGGCGGACAACGTCAGCGGATCGCGATTGCACGTGCCATGGTGTTGCGGCCGAAACTGCTGGTACTGGATGAACCGACCAGCGCGCTGGATATGACGGTGCAGGTGCAGATCGTCGACCTGCTGCGCGATTTGCAGCGAAAATACGGGCTGGCCTATCTGTTCATCAGTCATGATCTAAAGGTCGTTCGGGCGATGTCGCATAACGTGATCGTCATGCGCAACGGCGACGTGATCGAGATGGGCGCAGCGGAAGACCTGTTTGAGAACGCTCAAACAGACTATACGCGCGAGCTGATCGCAGCGGCGGGCTGACGCCCGCCTTGCGCAGTTGTCATGCGTTGACTTTTTCGCGTGAGGCCGTAGTTGGGACCGGTCCGCGCAACTCCTCATAGTGATCGAAGTTCAGGTTTACCCAGCCGGTGCCACGCGTGGCGCTGGCCAGGGTTCGATGCAGCTCATCCTGCGCGACGGCCGGAAGTTGGGCGTTGAAGATTTCCCAACCCGACGCATTCGGGTTGCCTTCAAACCCCAGAACCTGCCCCTGCAGCGAACTGATCGTGGGGACCAGATCACCTACAAAATCAGATGGCAGGTGAATCTCGGCATTCAGAATGGGCTGCAGCACAACTGGCTTGGCTTGCGGCAGGGCCTCACGTACGGCATTCTTGCCAGCCGTTCGGAAGGCATAGTCCGAGCTGTCTACGTTGTGGTGTTTCCCATCGCTTAGGGTGACTTTGACATCCACCACAGGGAAGCCTTCGGGCCCCTGAACCAATGCGTCCTGTGCCCCGTGTTCAACCGACGGGATGTAGTTCTTGGGAACGGCTCCTCCCTTGACGACCTCTTCAAACTTAAACCCCGAGCCGCGGGGTAATGGCGAAACCGAGATGACGACATCGGCGAACTGTCCTGCCCCGCCCGATTGCTTGCGGTGACGATGCCGGTGCTCAATGGGTGCCCGGATGGTCTCGCGATAAGCGGTTTCAACCGCGTCGGTCTCGATCTCAATCCCGAAGTCTTCGGCCAGCTTGGCGGTCACGCGCCGCATATGTTGCGGTCCTTGCGAACCCAGCACAGCATGCCCGCTGAGTTCATCCTGTTCCATCTGAAGCCCTGGATCGATCTCGACCAATCGGCTCAGCGCGTTTGACAGGCGCACATCGTCCCGCTCATGCGCAGGCGAGACCACCTGTCGGAGCGCCACCGGGTGCGATGCGGCCCAATCAGGCAGCGGTGTGGCGGCGCGGCTGTCATAGATGAAGCCGGGGTTGAGGTGATCGGACTTGACCGCGAGGCCGATCTGTCCGGCCTCAAGGGCACCAATCTGTGTTTTTGCATCCAACGTGGTCAGGTTGCCAACGGTTTCGCCACCTAAGGCTTCATGCGCTTTGACCCCATCACCCAGGCCGCGCAGCACTGTGATCTTACCGATATGCTTCTTCACATCAGCAAACCCAGCAATGGCCCGTGCATTGTCGGCTGCCTCATCCCGCCCAGCGGCGATATCAAACTCCGGGGCCTCGTGCCTTAGGGCTTTCATGAGCCGGGTCAGGCCGTTGCCATGGCTCGCGGCCCCCAGGCAGGCTGGGATTAGTTGGTGGTTCTGTAAGACTTGCGCGGCCAGTTCGTAAACCTCGGCACTTGGGGGCTGCTTGTCTTCGATCAATTGTTCTAGCAGGTGATCATCAAAATCCGACAAGGTTTCCAATAGCTCGGTGCGCGCCTCTTGTTCGCGATCCTCAACCGATTGCGGCAGCTCGATCAGGGCCGAGGGTTGGCCATCCTGATATTTCCACGCCCGCTCTGAAATCAGATCAACCGCGCCAATGATCGTGTCCCCATCCCGGATCGGCACCTGTCGCAATGCGATGTGATGAGAGCAATAGGTCTGCAGCGCGGCGATGATGTCGCGGATGCGGCCATTTGGGTTATCCATTCGATTGATGAACAGGAAGCAGGGGATACCGGCCTCTTCGACCAAGCGCAGATAGGGCGCGCATAAGACCGCAGCGTCCGGGTCGGGCGGCACAACTACAACTGCGGCGTCCGAGATGGCCATGGCCGGGCCGACATAGGCCAACGCATCGCCACCGCCATCGACGTCAACCGCGCACCAGGGCTCGTCCAAATAAGAAAAACCGTGCAAATGCACGGTTCCGCAGATGTCGAATGTTGTGGGGCGCCCGTCGAGGCGGCTTATGGCCTCGACCAGAGTGGATTTGCCCGATTGGCTGGGGCCTAGAACCGTGAAAACGCGCATAAGTGCTGTCCCTCTTTCAGGTTGCAGAGTGGCTGCACGAAAGGGGGTGCCTCACGCTGGGGTGTCGGCACGGGTTGTCTGCGAATGGGCCTGCCTCGGGCTGTGGGCACATATTGTGGCCCACGCCTTGAGTGTGCGGAATCCATATGCCGTGCGTCAAGTCCCCTGTTTCGGATCGCTTGCCCGGGGGTTGCCGCGCAACTGACGATGCTAGATCGCGGAGCTGTGCCCGGCTTTGCTTAGGTCATAAGCGTCGAAACTTCGCGCAATCATCCGGGTTAACGCGCGAGCCTCGGGCGGGATGAACAACCCATTTTCGGTAATGCGCAGCAAACCGTCGAAGGCCGCATTTGCGGAATCGTACATACCGCCCAGATCTTCGACCGATACTTCGAAGTTACGTAGGATTTCGGCTGTGTTGATCTGGAAATCGCACATCAGTGCTTCGATCAGCCGGGCGCGCAGCGCGTCCTGATCCTTGAACAAATGTCCGCGCGAAGTCGAAAACCTCCCATCGCGAATTGCTTTGGTATGCGCCGATGTCGCCGGGTTGTTCTGTGCGTAACCTTGAGGGAAACGCGAAATCGAGCTTGCGCCGACGCCAATCAGAACTTCGGCCTGGTCGTCAGTATAACCTTGAAAGTTCCGTTTCAGCCGCCCTGAATTCAACGCCTTGGTCAGGCCGTCTTCTTGCGTCGCAAAGTGGTCGATGCCGATCTCAGCGTAGTTGTCCCACATGAACAGGCGGCGCGCTGTGTCGAACAAATCCAACCGTTGTTCCGGCGTTGGCAGCGTCTCGGACGGAATAAGTTGCTGTCGTTTCGCCATCCAAGGGACATGGGCGTAGCCGTATAGCGCCACCCGGTCCGGATTAAGCGACAGAAGCTTTTGAACGCTTTCGGTCATGCGCGCCTTGGTCTGGTGGGGCAGGCCATACAGAATATCGGCGTTCAAACTGGTGATACCGCGTGCACGGATCATATCGACCGCATCACGGGTGGTGTCATAGCTTTGGATGCGGCCAATGGTCTTTTGAATCTCGTCGTCGAAATCCTGAACACCGATTGAGGCCCGATTCATGCCCGCCTCGGCCAGCGCATCCAGCCGTGCTTCGTCAACCTCGTTCGGGTCGATCTCTACTGAGAACTCGGCATCGGGGCCCAGTGGAACAATGCTAAAGATATGGCGGGACAGATCGCGCATTAGATCGGCGTTCAACAATGTCGGCGTGCCACCGCCCCAATGAAGGCGCGACAAAACCACACCCTCGGGCAGGCGCGCTGCCAGCAAATCAAGCTCGGCTTTCAGCACATCCACGTAAGCGATCACTGGGTTATCGGTTTGCGTCCCCTGCGTGCGGCAAGCGCAGAACCAGCAAAGCCTGCGACAGAAGGGGACATGGATGTACAGCGAGATCGCGCTTCCAGGCCTGATTGCCGAGACCCAGTCGCCAAAACGATCCGCCCCCACATCATTGCTGAAATGGGGGGCGGTGGGATAGCTGGTGTAGCGCGGCACCTTCGCGTCAAAAAGTCCAAGCCGAGCCAATTGTGATTTCTGTATCATAGCGATACCCTAGGCAGATAGACGACTTGGCTGCTTTGACCGAGATCAAGTGGGAACGCGCATGACAGCAAAACTACAGTTCGATCACGCCAACTGTGAAAGTTGCCCTATCCGCCATCGCGCTGTGTGTGCGCGCTGTGATGCGGATGAACTCGAAACACTCGATAGCATCAAGTACTACCGTAGCTTCGAAGCAGGTCAGACGATCATTTGGTCGGGTGATCAGATGAATTTTGTCGGCTCGATCGTGTCGGGTATCGCTTCGCTGACCCAAACAATGGAGGACGGCCGGACCCAGATGGTGGGCCTTTTGCTGCCCAGCGATTTTGTCGGTCGCCCCGGACGCGACGCAGCGGCCTATGATGTGCAGGCCACCACGGATGTGGTCATGTGTTGTTTTCGCAAGAAACCCTTCGAAGACATGATGAATGTAACGCCACATATTGCACATCGTCTGCTTCAAATGACCTTGGACGAGTTGGATGCGGCCCGCGAGTGGATGTTGGTTTTGGGGCGCAAGACCGCACGGGAAAAGATTGCCAGCCTGTTGTCGATCATTGCCCGACGCGATGCATCGGTCAGCCAAAAGGGGCTGTCTGGTCCGTTTGTTTTCGATCTCCCGCTTACACGCGAAGCCATGGCGGATTACCTTGGTTTGACGTTAGAGACCGTCAGTCGACAGATTTCGGCGCTTAAGAAGGACGGGGTTATCTTGCTGGAAGGCAAACGCCATGTGACCGTGCCGGACATGGATCGGCTGATGGAAGAGGCCGGAGATGACTCGGATGGCGGGTTTCTGGTCTGAGTGTCTGGCTGGGTAGCGGTCGCAAAAGCCGCGCGCCAGTATTAAGGAGAATGCCGTGGAATTCAGCAGTGTATTGGCCATGGTTGCAATCGGCGCAATCGCAGGTTGGTTGTCCGGCAAAATCATGGAAGGCCGTGGCTTTGGCCTGTTCGGGAACATTATCGTCGGAATAGTCGGCGCTTTTGTTGCCGGTCTGATATTCCCGGCGCTGGGCTTTTCCGTAGGTGGCGACGTGTTCTCGTCCATCTTTGCTGCCACACTTGGCGCGGTGATATTGTTGTTCCTGATCGGTTTGGTACGGCGCGGATGATCAACGAAGCTGCCCAGACAGGCAGCCTCCACAGTGCAAACCCTGTTTAGTGGGCCAGAAAAACCGGCACCACAGACTGCTCGAGCATATTGCGCGTTGCCCCGCCCAATATCGCCTCGCGAAAACGCGAATGGCCATAGGCCCCCATCACAATCATGTCCGATTCCGTGTCGGTCGCATGCCGATTCAGGATGTCGGAGACGCGGGTCATGGTTTTGCTGAGTACTTCGATTTCACATTTCACGCCGTGCCGTGCCAGCATCTGTGATAAGCCGCCACCTGGATCCGACCGGTCGGGCCCGTGTCGGGGCGGGTCGATTACTACGATGCGCGCCAATTCAGCTTGTATTAGGAACGGCAAGGCGCGTCGAACGGCGTGCATTGCTTCGACACTTTCGTTCCAGGCAATCATGATGTTCTGGGGTGCAGCAACTGGGTTGTCCTTGCCCGGGACAACCAGAACCGGGGCGTGACCTTCGAACATCGCAGCCTCGATGATGGGCTCTGCTTCGGCGCCACACTCCTCCCCATAGGGTTGAGACAGCACGACGAGATCTGAGAACCGGGCGCGGTGCGCGACGTGGCGGCCAATATCGGCAATCTGGGCAACGCCACTTTCGGCTGACCAGCGCGCAGATGTCTTTTTCAGATAATCCTTTGCAAACGCCAGAACTTCATCGGCATCCGCATTGGCCCGGCTGAGCGTTTCCTGAAGGATCAACGCGTTTGCCCCGGCGTAATAATAGCCGGTTTGGCTGCGATCGACACCCAGGCACAGGGCCTCGGCATGACCATCCTGTGCCTCGGCCAGAACGGCTGTCTGGGCAAGTGCAGGCTGGGCCAATTTTGTTTCAGTCATGATGGTGAGAATAGATTTATAAGCCATGTCGACCTCATCTTCCGGGCGCGGGTTCGGTATGGGTAGACGCCCATTCACCTATTATGCGTGTCACAGAAAACGGCGACTTGTCTTGACTCAGATCAAAGCAGTCGGGACCATCATTCGACATTACATCAAGCAGTCAAAAAGGTTCTGCGCGGCATGTAAATCGCGCAGAGCAGGGTAAAGGGACGCAATATGTCGAATTACATCAAGCTGATCGTGCTTGGCCTATTGGTGGTGTTTGCTGCCATAGGGTCAAACTACGCACGGGATTTGGCGTATCAGGTGCATGCGATTCTGGTGATGGTCATCGCCGCGGGATTGTTCATCTGGACGCTTCGAAACACGGATGAGCCAGATATTCTTGTAGATCGCTCGGGCGAATACATGGATGACGTGATCCGCTATGGCGTGATCGCAACCGCCTTCTGGGGTGTTGTTGGGTTCCTTGCAGGAACCTTTATTGCGTTCCAGCTGGCCTTTCCAACGCTCAACTTTGAATGGGCGCAGGGCTATCTGAACTTTGGTCGTCTGCGTCCGCTGCACACGTCGGCAGTGATTTTTGCATTTGGCGGCAACGCGTTGATCGCGACGTCGTTCTACGTGGTGCAACGCACCAGTGCTGCGCGACTGTGGGGCGGTAACCTCGCATGGTTCGTATTCTGGGGCTATCAACTGTTCATCGTGCTGGCCGCAACTGGCTATGTTCTGGGTGGTACGCAGTCCAAGGAATATGCCGAGCCTGAATGGTATGTGGACCTGTGGCTGACCATCGTCTGGGTCGCCTATCTTGCAGTGTATCTGGGTACGATCATCAAGCGGAAAGAGCCCCACATCTACGTGGCAAACTGGTTCTACCTGGCGTTTATCGTAACTGTCGCCATGCTGCACCTGGTCAACAACATGACCATTCCAGTCAGCATCTGGGGTTCGAAATCGGTTATCGTCTGGTCCGGCGTGCAGGATGCCATGATACAGTGGTGGTATGGCCACAACGCTGTGGGCTTCTTCCTGACTGCGGGCTTCCTGGGCATGATGTACTACTTCATCCCGAAACAGGCCGAACGTCCCGTATTCTCGTACAAGCTGTCGATTATCCACTTCTGGGCGCTGATCTTCCTGTATATCTGGGCCGGTCCGCACCACCTGCACTATACCGCGCTTCCCGACTGGGCCTCGACGCTGGGCATGGTGTTCTCGATCGTGCTGTGGATGCCGTCCTGGGGTGGTATGATCAACGGTCTGATGACCCTGTCGGGCGCATGGGACAAGCTGCGCACCGATCCGATCATCCGCATGATGGTTATCTCGGTCGGCTTCTACGGCATGTCCACGTTCGAGGGTCCGATGATGTCGATCCGTGCGGTGAACAGCCTTAGCCACTATACCGACTGGACCATTGGTCACGTGCATTCGGGCGCGCTGGGCTGGAACGGCATGATCACCTTTGGCGCGCTTTACTTTCTGGTTCCTGTCCTGTGGAAGCGTGAGCGTTTGTATTCGCTGCAGATGGTCAGCTGGCACTTCTGGCTCGCCACCATCGGCATCGTGCTCTACGCCGCGTCGATGTGGGTCACGGGTATCATGGAAGGCCTGATGTGGCGCGAAGTTGATGCCAACGGCTTCCTGGTGAACTCGTTCGCTGACACCGTGGCCGCCAAGTTCCCGATGTATGTGGTACGTGGCTTGGGTGGGGTCCTGTTCCTCGCTGGCTCGGTGATCATGTGCTACAACCTGTGGATGACTGTGCGTAAGGCACCGGCCAAAGAGGCCAGCCTGACCGTCGCAGTCCCGGCTGAATAAAGGAGGCCGGAGCAATGGCAATTCTTGACAAACACAAAGTGCTTGAGACCAACGCGACCCTTCTGCTGATCTTTAGCTTTCTGGTCGTGACCATCGGTGGCATCGTTCAGATCACCCCGCTGTTCTATCTTGAGAACACCATTGAGAAGGTGGAGGGCATGCGCCCTTACACCCCTCTCGAGATGGCGGGCCGTGAAATCTACATCCGCGAAGGCTGCTATGTCTGCCACAGCCAGATGATCCGTCCCATGCGGGACGAGGTCGAACGCTATGGCCATTACTCGCTGGCGGCCGAGTCGATGTATGACCACCCGTTCCAGTGGGGGTCGAAGCGCACCGGGCCTGATCTGGCCCGCGTGGGTGGCCGTTACTCGGATGACTGGCATGTGCGCCACCTGCGCGATGCACAGTCGGTGGTGCCGGAATCGGTGATGCCGAAATACGGTTTCCTTGAAAACCGCAAGATCGACGGTGAATACATTGGTGACATCATGGCGGTGAACGCTGTTGTTGGAACACCCTACACCGAAGAGATGTTGGAGAACGCAGTGGCGGACTTCCGCGCTCAGGCCGATCCGGACAGCGATTTTGACGGGTTGCTGGAGCGTTATGGCGACAAGGTCAACGTGCGCAACTTCGATGGTCAGCCCGAACTGACCGAGGCTGATGCGCTGATCGCTTATCTGCAGATGCTGGGCACGCTCGTCGATTTCTCGACCTTCACCCCCGCAGCAAACCGGTAACAGGAGGGTAGGATGGAAGAATACACACTCCTACGGCAATTCGCGGATAGCTGGATGCTATTGCTGCTCTTTGCTTTCTTCGTTGGCATCGTGGTCTGGGTTTTCCGGCCCGGCGCCAGCAAGGAATACAAGGACACCGCAAACATCCCCTTCCGGCACGCCGATACACCTGCACCGCAGCAAGACGAACCCGCCACATCCAAGGAGGCGCGGCAATGAACAAGACACCTGATAAACAGCCGGGTGATCCAAATACAACCGGCCATACCTGGGATGGAATCGAAGAGTTTGACAACCCGATGCCGCGCTGGTGGCTGTGGACCTTCTATGCCACGATCATCTGGGGTGTGATCTACACGATCATGTACCCAGCATGGCCACTGGTTCAATCCGCCACCGCAGGCGTCATGGGGTGGTCATCCCGCGAAGAAGTGCAGAAGGAACTGGTTGCATTTGAAGAGGCCAATGCGCCCTGGAACGTGAAGCTGGTGGAAACCCCGCTCGAGGATATCTCGAAAGATGCCGAGTTGCAGCAATATGCCGTCAACGCAGGCAGCGCGGTGTTCCGCACCTGGTGCGCACAGTGTCATGGTTCGGGTGCGCAGGGTGCAACCGGCTTCCCCAACCTGCTGGATGACGCATGGCTGTGGGGTGGAACTTTGGAAGACATCGAAACCACAGTCAGCTACGGCATCCGTAGTGAGGAAAGCGATGACACCCGCTGGTCCGAAATGCCGGCCTTTGGTGAGCTTCTTGAAAAAGAGGAAATCACCCAAGTGGTTCAATACGTCATGTCTCTGACCAACGCGCAGACCGACGACGCGGCGGCGCAAGCTGGCAAGGTTGTGTTCGAAGACAATTGCTCGGCCTGTCATGGTGAGAATGGTCAGGGGGATGTCTTCCAAGGTGCCCCGAACCTGACCGATGCGATCTGGCTTTATGGCGGAAGTGAGGAGGCCTTGACCGAAACGGTGACATATAGCCGCTTTGGCGTGATGCCGCCTTGGGATACCCGCCTGACCGAAGCTCAGATCCGTGCGGTCACAGCCTATGTCCACCAGCTGGGTGGCGGTCAGTAAGCATACAAGAATACCTGCAGGCAGTGCGCTGCCCGCAGGTTCAGGCACCGTCTGCTCGATCTGTTCGCGCGTTTCCTGAGCGGCCGGTGCCTGTATTTTATGAACATAGCTGCACTCGGCAGCGGTTCGTACACATTATCTTTACGCGTATCAAAGATTGCCCAGATCCACATCGCGCGGGTTCTTGATCCACCAGTGACCCTCCGGCAGCCAGCGACGTTTGCGGTCGCCTTTCTTTGGTACGTCTTGGATACGCGGCGTGTCTATTCGGGTCGCAGTCATAAAAGAACGGGCAAGAACATTCAGCATGGTGTCTCTCCTGTGCGGAAGCATTTCTGACAACAAAGATTGACCTTTGGCGCGCTGAATGCCACTCAATTACCATTCCAACATGTAAGTGTGGATTACATATGGATTGGCTTTCTCTACCTCCGATGGCCTCGCTCAGGGCTTTTGCAGCCTTTGCTGAAAGACGGAATGTGAGCGATGCCGGTGCCGCGTTGAACGTCAGTCATGCGGCCATCAGTCAACAGCTTCGCGTGCTTGAAAAACATCTTGGCGTTGCGCTGTTAGATCGCAGTGGGAAGGCGTTGACCCTGACTGCTGAAGGCGAGCATCTAGCCCGCGCCCTGCAGCTTGGGTTTGGGTCAATCAGTGCTGTTGTTGAAGATCTCATGCGGTCGGGCGAGGCGCGCCCGGTTCATGTGTCTTTGACACCTTCATTCGCCGCATCGTGGTTGATGCCACGCTTGCCCGCGTTTCAGGCCGACTACCCTGATATCAACTTGGCTATCGACCCTTCACCACATCTCGTCACCCTTGCGCCCGGCGGGGTTGATGTCGCAATCCGGTACGGCGCTGGAGGGTGGCCGGGTGTAGATGTTGAGATGTTGCTAAAAACACCTTTTGTCGTCGTGGCAGCGCCTGCTTTGTTAGGGGGCAAAGTCAAGTGGACGCCCGAAGAGCTGAGCCAGTTGCCCTGGTTGGAGGAACTTGGCACCACTGAGGCCAGCAATTGGCTGGCCAAACGGGGTGTAGATCATCCCCCGTTGGCGGGTCGTTTATCCTTGCCAGGCAATCTGCTGTTGGATGGTCTTCGCGCCGGGCAAGGAGTGACGGCCACGGTGCGACATTTCGTCGAACAGGATATCCGCGCCGGGCGCCTGGTCGAGCTCTATGCCGAGCCAGAAAGCAGTGGATACCATGTTTTAACGGCAAAAACACCGCTTAGACCGGCTGTTAAAACCTTTGTTCGTTGGTTGAAGCGACAAGCTGGCGCAGCCCAATAAAAGATGATTGTTCGATGCGCGTTTTGACCCATGTCAAAGTTTGCACCGACGTGATCTGAGAAAACACGCGAGCCAAAGTGCCAATTCTTGGAGCCAGCCAGTGAGCGATTCCGACCCCGCCCCCAGCTTATATGCCGCACGAGAACCTATCTTTCCGCGGCGCGTATCCGGACCATTCCGCAACCTGAAATGGATCATCCTGATCGTGACCTTGGGGATTTACTATTTAACCCCATGGATCCGGTGGGATCGTGGCCCCAGTTTGCCGGATCAAGCGGTGCTGCTGGATTTGGCCAACCGGCGCTTCTATTTCTTCTGGATCGAGATCTGGCCGCATGAGTTCTATTTTGTCGCGGGCCTGCTGATCATGGCTGGGCTTGGACTGTTCCTGTTCACCTCGGCCTTGGGTCGAGTCTGGTGCGGTTATGCCTGCCCGCAAACCGTGTGGACCGACCTGTTCATCCTGGTCGAACGCTGGATCGAGGGGGATCGGAACGCGCGTTTGCGCCTGCAACGACAAGAGAAGCTGGATTTCCGCAAAGCACGCCTGCGCCTGACCAAATGGGCGTCTTGGTTCCTGATCGGTCTACTGACGGGCGGCGCTTGGGTTTTCTATTTCGCCGATGCACCAACTCTGCTGCGCGATCTGGTGACCGGCAATGCGCACCCGGTGGCTTACACAACCGTGTTGATCCTGACCGGCACGACCTTCCTGTTCGGCGGCTTCGCGCGCGAACAGATTTGTATCTATGCCTGCCCCTGGCCTCGCATTCAGGCGGCAATGATGGACGAGGATACTCTGGTCGTTGGCTACCGAGAATGGCGCGGTGAGCCGCGCGGCAAAGGCAAACGCACCGCCGACTCCGAGTTGGGCGATTGCATCGATTGCATGGCCTGTGTGAATGTCTGCCCCGTTGGCATCGATATCCGCGACGGCCAGCAACTTGAGTGCATCACCTGCGCGCTTTGCATCGATGCCTGCGACGACATGATGGCTAAGATCGGCAAGCCGCGTGGTTTGATCGACTATATGGCACTGAGCGATGAACCCAGCGAACGCGAAGGCCATCCGCCCAAGAGCGTTTGGAAACATATCCTACGGCCGCGCACCATCATGTACACGTCACTTTGGTCTGCTGTCGGCTTCGCCTTGCTGTTCGCGCTGTTCATCCGGTCCGATATTGATCTGACCGTCGCTCCTGTCCGCAACCCGACCTTTGTGACATTGTCTGATGGCACCATTCGCAACACCTATGATGTGCGCTTGCGCAACAAACATGGCGAGGATCGGTTGTTCAGCCTGTCACTTGCTGGCGACCCAAGCATGCGGATGGAGATTGAGGGCACAAACCTGCATACTGTAAATGTGACGGCGGATACGGCACAGCTGGTTCGGGTTTATATCGTGGCTTCGGGTGACACCGGCCCCGCTGGTGCGGACACAACGCCCGTTCGGATTTGGGTCGAGGACATCACCAATGGCGAGCGTGCTTACAAAGACACCACGTTCAATGGACGAGGAAATTGATCATGACAGAACGCAAGTTTACGGGAAAACATGCACTGGCCATATTTGTGGGTGCCTTCACAGTCATCATCTCAGTCAACCTGCTGTTGGCCTATAGCGCGGTGAAAACCTTTCCGGGGTTGGAGGTAAAGAACTCCTACGTCGCCAGCCAGAACTTCAACGAACGTCTGCAGGAACAGCGAGCCTTGGGGTGGGACGTACGGGCCGAAACCAAGGGCGGGCTGTTAATTCTGCACATCACCGATGCGACCGGCGCGCCGGTTCAGGTGGCTGAATTGCAGGCGGTTGTAGGGCGCGCGACCCATGTGAAGGATGACTTCTCGCCTGAGTTTACCTTTGATGGCATCGCCTACGCGACACCAGCTGCTTTGGGTAAGGGGAACTGGAATATCCGGCTGGTGGCCCGTGATCATGCGGGGGCTGAGTTTGCACAGCGCGTGCCGCTTTATGTGAAAGGCTGATGGTGTGACGGCGCAAATGCCTTCTGGTACGGCAGGTTGTCCCGGGTGCATCGCAACCCCGGCACAACCTGCGCGCCCGATCCCCGAGGATGTACAGATTGCGCTGTCTTTGCCGAGTATTCACTGTTCGGCCTGTATCGCGAATGTCGAGCGTGCACTGAATGCACATCCCGGGGTCGAGGATGCGCGCGTGAACCTGACCCTCAAACGAGCGATGATCAAAGCTGCGCCCGAGACGCGGGCCGCGGACCTGATCCCGGTTCTGGAACGCGCCGGGTATGAAGCGCATGAGCTGGACTCCGGTGCCCTGTCTGCAACCAGCGCGGATAAGGCGGGTCGGGATCTGTTGATGCGGCTCGCGGTGGCTGGCTTTGCTTCGATGAATGTCATGCTGCTGTCCGTGTCGGTCTGGTCAGGTGCCGCCGATGCGACGCGCGACATGTTCCACTGGATTTCTGCTGCCATCGCCTTGCCAGCTATTGCCTTTTCGGCACAGCCCTTCTTTGCCAATGCTTGGAGCGCCTTGCGTGTTCGACGCCTGAACATGGATGTTCCGATCGTGCTGGCGATCCTGCTGGCCCTTGCGACATCGCTTTGGGAAACGGCGCTGAGCGGAAAACATGCTTATTTTGATGCTGCGCTGACGCTGACATTCTTCCTGCTGGCCGGACGGTATCTGGACTACCGAACCCGTGCGGCGGCGCGCTCGGCAGCTGAGGAGTTGACCGCGCTTGAGGTGCCCCGCGCCATTCGTGTCATTGATGGGGTTGAGGAAGAGGTTGCCGTTTCAGAACTGACCGTGGGTGATCTGATCCTGGTTCGCCCCGGTGGGCGGATGCCAGTGGATGGTCAGATCGTTTCGGGCCAGTCCGAATTAGACCGCTCTTTGCTGACGGGTGAAACCTTGCCTGTCTTTGCCGAAGCCGGCCAAACCGTCAGCGCGGGCGAGGTCAACCTGACCGGCCCCTTGACCATTCAAGCCTCTGCTGTGGGAGAAGACACTTCACTCCACCGTATGGCCGATCTGGTTGCGATCGCAGAATCCGGTCGGTCTCGGTACACGTCGCTGGCCGATAAGGCTGCCAAGCTTTACGCGCCGGGGGTTCACATCCTTTCGGCGCTCAGCTTTTTGGGGTGGTATATCTATTCCGGCGATCTGCGCACTGCATTGAACATTGCTGCGGCGGTGTTGATTATCACCTGTCCCTGCGCCCTGGGGCTGGCCGTGCCTGCGGTGACGACAGCGGCCTCGGGCCGGTTGTTCCGCCGAGGGATGCTGATCAAACACGCAACGGCGCTGGAACGTCTGGCCGAGGTTGACACGGTTGTCTTCGACAAGACCGGCACGCTCACCTCAGGCGCGCCCGAACTGACCAATCTGGGCGACCATTCCCGCGCCGATCTGGAAGTCGCGCTGGCACTGGCCGAGGCATCGGCCCATCCGCTATCGGTCGCATTGGCACAGGCAGCGCGGGCTGCGGGTGTCAAACCTGCCGGGGTGAAGGATATCGTTGAGGTGCCGGGTTACGGCACCGAAGGTCAATATCGCGGTCAGCGGGTTCGCCTGGGCCGGGCGGCTTGGGTGGGGGCTGAGCAAGGGTCCGAGACTTCAGCGTGGCTGTCGGTCGGATCAAATCCCCCCAAGGCTTTCAACTTCTCAGACACGCTACGGCCCGGAGCGGCAGAGGCGGTCAAAGCATTTGCGAGGACTGGAAAGCAGATCATGCTGATCTCGGGCGATTCCAAAGGTGCTGTTGAGGCCTTGGCCAACAAGCTGGGCATCCAAAACTGGATCGCCGAGGCGCTGCCGCAAGACAAGGCCCAGCGTATTCAGGAACTCAGTGATCAGGGTCGGCATGTGCTGATGGTCGGTGATGGCTTGAACGACACGGCCGCGCTGGCTGCGGCGCATGTCTCGATCTCTCCGGCTTCGGCGTTGGATGCCGCACGCGTCGCGTCAGACATCGTTTTGCTGGGCACCGATCTGTCGCCCATCGCGGACGCTTGCGATACCGCCGTCAAAGCCACCAAACGGATTCGGGAGAACTTTCGCATCGCCACGGTCTATAATGTTATCGCGGTCCCGCTGGCCGTTGCTGGTTTGGCGACGCCACTGATAGCGGCCTTGGCGATGTCGACCTCGTCCATTACCGTGTCCCTGAACGCCCTAAGGCTGAGGTAACCTCGAATGGAAGTGCTCGCCTATCTGATCCCGATTTCCCTGTTTCTGGGCTGTGTTGGTCTGGTGGCCTTTGTCTACACCGTTCGCTCGAATCAGTACGAGGATCCCGAGGGCGATGCCCGCCGCATCCTCAGCGATGAATGGGACGACAAGCCCAAGCCGTAGCCGGACCGCATCGCCCAGGCAGAGTTGATCTGAACCGCCCTTGAAATTGCCGCAATGCCCAGCTATGTCCGGCCTATCCGCTAGCAGAGAGACCAAGCCACATGGCCACCACCAACCCGATCCAGTTCATTCAGCAAGTCCGTGCCGAAGTTTCCAAGGTCGTCTGGCCGACCCGGCGTGAGGTGCTGTTGACCACGGTTATGGTGTTCATCATGGCCGCCCTGACCGCTGCCTTCTTTGCGCTGGTCGATCTGGGCATTCGCGGGGGTCTTCAGCTGGTGCTGGGCGCGTTCAGCTAAGGCAGTTTGGGCGGGTGGAAACACCACTGCCCCCTTGCACAGCACGGCGTGTCAGAGTAGGTGACATGACTATTCGGAATGGGCGTGCGGCGAATCAGGTTGCGCGCCGCTTTTTATTCCGGGTCACGCAATTGAATTTCAACGCGGGGCGCGCGGCTTGCCGCCTCGGAGCTAAACAAGGACGACAGGTTCATGGCGAAACGGTGGTACTCGGTCAGCGTTCTTTCGAATTTCGAAAAGAAGATCGCAGAGCAGATCCGCACGTCGGTGGCTGAACAGGGCCTTGAAGACGATATCGACGAAGTGCTGGTGCCCACCGAAGAGGTGATCGAAGTGCGTCGGGGCAAGAAAGTCACGACCGAGCGTCGGTTCATGCCGGGCTATGTTCTGGTGCATATGGAAATGTCCGATCAGGGCTATCACCTGATCAACTCGATCAACCGCGTCACCGGCTTCCTCGGTCCTCAAGGCCGCCCGATGCCGATGCGCGACGCCGAGGTGAACCAGATCCTCAACCGCGTTCAGGAGGGTGAAGAAGCGCCCAAGCTGATGATCACCTTCGAGGTGGGCGAGAAGGTCAAAGTCAACGACGGCCCGTTCGAGGATTTCGACGGTATGGTCGAAGGCGTGGACGACGAGGCGCAGAAGCTGAAAGTGTCTGTTTCGATCTTTGGCCGCGAAACCCCGGTCGAGCTGGACTTCACGCAGGTTACGAAGCAAAGTTAACGTCTCTTTTGGGTTCGATTCCCCGAGCTGAGCTAGACCACCAAGTCATTCAATAGCAGCAAGGCAATTCTGGCTGCTATATACTCTTCTTGTGCCAGAGGCTCATCTGCTGCTAACTTGTTGTCAAGCAAAAGACATCTGTCTCGCCGCCTGGCTAGCTGGATAGGCAGACCATTCAGACACTACGGTTTGGGAGGAGTTTGTTATGGCACCCAGTGCCAACGGTTCCACATCACCGAAAAATCTGACACCGCAACAAGAGGACGTGCCCGAGGTCAATCGTCTAACAAAGGATGATATTACCGCTTCGCTCAGAGCGGGGTTTTCTGACTTTCTCGCGCGTCCCTTCATGAGCGGTTTCTTTGGCCTTTTCTATGCGGTTTTCGGAATCCTGTTTGTTTGGTGTCTGGTCTGGCTTGGCAAGATCTGGATGATTATTCCCGCAGCCATAGGCTTCCCGCTGGTCGCACCATTCGCTGCAGCCGGGCTCTATGAGATGTCCCGCCGGCTGGAGAAGGGAGAGGAATTCAGCTGGTCTGACATCCTCAAAGCCATGGCTAATCAACGCAATCGTGAAATGGGCTGGATGGCATTTGTTACGTTGTTCATTTTCTGGATCTGGACCTACCAGATCAGGCTTTGGCTGGCGATCATCCTGCAAAATGCATCGTTCTCTGACTTTGACGGGTTCATAAACTCGGTATTCTTCACACCGCAGGGTTGGACTTTCCTTGCAATTGGCACTTGCGTCGGAGCCTTTCTGTCGGCCGTTTTGTTCTCTGTGACCGTCGTCGCGATGCCGATGCTGCTCGACCGCGAAACCAATTTTGTTTCCGCGATGCTTACGTCTATTCGCGTTGTCACTGAGAACCCCATAGTCATGTTAAGCTGGGCGGCGATCATTTCGACTACCATGTTGTTGTCTTTGGTTCCGGCATTTCTGGGTCTTATCTTTACTCTGCCGATCCTTGGCCATACCACGTGGCATCTCTATAAGCGGGCTGTGTCACGATCTGAGATATGAGATCCCCTGCAATAGGCAAAAAAACCCACCTCAGCAAAACTTGCCCTTAGGTTTGATCAAGCGGGAAGTATTCAGGATGCGACCCACTTGCCAACCCCCACATTCCCCTATAAACGCCGCCTCTATCGTCTTCGGGCGAGATTCTCTCGTGGGAGGTTCTAGGGATCGCGATCCCGGGCCGGACCACGCAACATAAACCGGGTGGAACGCGTTTCACCTACGTTGAAAGGAAAACCAAATGGCCAAGAAGCTTGCTGGTACAATGAAACTGCAGGTTCCTGCAGGTCAGGCGAACCCGTCGCCTCCAGTTGGTCCGGCGCTGGGTCAGCGCGGCATCAACATCATGGAATTCTGCAAGGTGTTCAACGCCAAGACCGCAGACATGGAGCCCGGCGCTCCTTGCCCGACCGTGATCACCTACTATCAGGACAAGTCCTTCACCATGGACATCAAGACGCCGCCCGCGTCTTACTACCTGAAAAAAGCAGCTGGTCTGAAGCCGGTTGGCAAGCGTAACCGTCCTCGCGGTGCAGAAAACCCAGGTCGTGAGACCGTGGCCACCGTGACCTCGAAGCAGGTTCGCGAAATCGCCGAAGCCAAAATGAAAGATCTGAACGCCAACGACGTCGAAGGCGCAATGCAGATCATCCTGGGCTCGGCCCGCTCTATGGGCATCGAGGTGAAGTAAGATGGCAAAACTCGGTAAACGTACCCGCGCTGCGCGCGAAGCTGTCGCTGGCAAGGAAAACCTGTCGGTTGAAGAAGCTGTTTCCCTGGTCAAAGGCAACGCGACCTCGAAATTCGACGAGACCATCGAAATCGCTCTGAACCTGGGTGTCGATACCCGTCACGCGGACCAGATGGTTCGCGGCGTTGTTGGCTTGCCGAACGGCACCGGCAAAGCGATGCGTGTAGCTGTATTTGCGCGTGGCCCTAAGGCTGACGAAGCAAAAGAAGCTGGCGCAGATATCGTTGGCGCAGAGGACCTGATGGAAACCATCCAGGGCGGCACCATCGAATTCGATCGCTGCATTGCCACCCCGGACATGATGCCCATCGTTGGCCGTCTGGGTAAAGTTCTGGGCCCCCGCAACCTGATGCCGAACCCCAAAGTTGGCACCGTGACCATGGACGTGAAAGCGGCCGTGGAAGCAGCCAAGGGCGGTGAAGTTCAGTTCAAGGCGGAAAAAGGTGGCGTGGTACACGCCGGTGTTGGCAAAGCGTCGTTCGACGAAGCTAAGCTGGTCGAAAACGTTCGCGCCTTCATCTCGGCTGTAGCGAAAGCGAAGCCGACAGGCGCCAAAGGCACCTACATGAAGAAAATTGCGCTGAGCTCGACCATGGGCCCCGGCGTTACACTGGATGTGGCGGCCGCTGCGGGCGAATAAGCCCACGGCACCTAGCCATCAGCTACAAGACCCGGGTGGTGCGAACTGCCCGGGTTTTTTTGTGCGCTACAGGAAAATCTGTTTTAGGCGCGCCTCAAGCAGGTCGCGTTTGCGCTCTTCAAACTGGCTGCAAACGAAGTCTGGCCGCCAGAGACGCAGCCAGTCCTTCAGCAGGCGGCCACGCAGGCAGCAATCCAGGATCTCAGTGTCGATTGGGTGGCGGTAGAGTTTGAAGAACATCTGTTTGTTGGTCTTGAGCATACCGCTCCGGTCAACCTCCTCCTGAGTGGCGCTGCGAAAGATGTCGGCTTTCACAAAATCGACGATGTCGTAGACGGCCAGCTTGTCCCGCGCCTCGGTGAAATCGAGGCCGATGGTGGTGCCCTGACCCATAATCAGGTTGAGCCCGTGGTAGTCCCCGTGCGAAAACACCCGCAGATCAGGCCGGTTTCGCAGCCGTGCGGCCTCGGCGAGAAACGTGTCGACCATGGGTTGGCTGATCGGGGAGATATGATCCGGAACAAGGGTCGATAACTCGAGGATGTTGTCGGTCATCCAGCGGGGCCGGAACGCGTATTGAACTGGCTTCTGCAGGCTGTGAAGATGATGCAGCCAGGCACCGGCCCGGCGATAGACCTGCGCAACCTGTTTGTCATCGTCGCTGTTATAGATCACATCGACAGCGGTGGGTCGGTCTACATACTCAGTCACCATGAAGGCGCCGCCGGGGGCCAAAAAGACAGGCCGCACGACGCGACCGGATTCGTGCCCTTTGAAATGGTCGAAGACCCGGTTGAGTGTTTCGAACTCTCTGCCCAGACGCCCCGATTCAGGTGAGATGGTATCGATCTTGAGGGCAAAGTCCTGACCTGGTGTTTCGACTTTCATCACCAGCCGGGATCCCGGAAACCCGTGCGAGCGATAGACGCATTCCAAGCCGGTGATGCGGTCGTTTAGTTGGTGTCGAGCAAACTCACTGGCGAAGCCCGATGCCATGTCGTATTCGGAAATCGTGAGTGTCGGCATCGTCTGGCGTTTATGCGTTGTTTGTCTGAGCGTGTTCGGCGCGTCCGACAAGACAAGAGCGTGAGTCCTGTGTCAATGGTTCGAGCTTAGGTGGCAGAGGTTAACGATAGGCGCGATTGATTGCGCGGACGTGCAATTTACCTCTTGGAAACTGGTCGCGTCTGCCCTAAGTAGACCTGCGGAACAAAGCGTGCGATTCGTCGTGCGCTTTCTTTCGTTTCGTCCAAGACGGTGGGTGGTGTCATCTGACCCCTTAATTTCCTGCCTGAGACGGGTAAGACCAAAGAATTCTGAGGGTCCCACCCTCGGGCGCATTTTGGCCAATCCCGTAACAACGGACCTGAACGCCGGGGGCTTGCCCGCGGCAAATATGAGCCGGGGTGAGGCATCGCCCCTAACTTGGAGAGAACTGTGGATAGAGCCCAGAAAGAGAAAGTGGTCGAGGAACTCGGCCAAATCTTCGAAAGCTCTGGCGTCGTAGTGGTTGCCCATTACGCCGGTCTGACAGTTGCCGAGATGCAGGACCTTCGCGCACGTGCTCGTGACGCGGGTGGTTCCGTGCGTGTTGCCAAGAACAGGCTCGCCAAAATCGCCCTTGAGGGTAAGCCGTGTGAAAACATGGCCGACCTGCTGACAGGGATGACCGTTCTGACCTATTCCGAGGACCCTGTGGCAGCTGCCAAAGTGGCCGAGGACTACGCCAAAGAGAACCAAAAGTTCGAAATTCTTGGCGGTGCAATGGGTGAGAACGCTCTGGACCGGGCTGGTGTTACAGCCGTGTCGAAAATGCCGTCGCGTGAAGAGCTTATTGCTACGATCGCTGGTATGCTTGGCGCGCCTGCTTCGAACATCGCCGGTGCAATTGGCGCACCTGCAAGCAACATCGCAAGCATCCTTTCCACCATCGAAGAGAAGGCGGAAGCTGCGTAAGCGGTTGGCACTGAATGATCTGCGTAGGGAAAACTCCCTGACGTTGGAACACACACTGTAAACGGAAAGAGCTGATACAATGGCTGATCTGAAAGCACTCGCAGAAAGCATCGTGGGTCTGACCCTGCTGGAAGCACAAGAACTGAAAACCATCCTCAAAGACGAGTACGGCATCGAGCCCGCAGCTGGCGGCGCCGTCATGGTCGCAGGCGCAGCTGGCGATGCCGGCGGTGCAGCTGAGGAAGAAAAAACCGAATTCGACGTCGTTCTGAAGAACGCCGGCGCTTCGAAAATCAACGTGATCAAAGAAGTTCGCGGCATCACCGGTCTGGGCCTGAAAGAAGCCAAAGAGCTGGTCGAAGCTGGCGGCAAGATCAAAGAAGGCGTGGACAAAGCCGAAGCCGAAGAGATCAAGGGCAAGCTGGAAGCAGCTGGCGCCGAGGTCGAACTGGCCTAAGTCAGTCCGTTGGCACATCGCTGATGTGCCTGGAAATTTGGCTGGGTCCGGAGAAATCCGGGTCCAGCCGAACCTGTCTTAGAAAGGGCCTCAGGATATGGGGCGTTTTCTAAGACACGGTTTTCGGATCGGGAGGCCGCCTTCGGGACGGTGGCCACGAATTGATGCGGACGTGTTGTCTCGATTGTGCAAGATGCCGGGGCCCGACGGTGTCTTTGCCCGCTGAGAACATCGAAAGGT
The DNA here is from genome assembly GCF_056533095.1 of Ruegeria sp. H3. Classification (NCBI taxonomy): domain Bacteria; kingdom Pseudomonadati; phylum Pseudomonadota; class Alphaproteobacteria; order Rhodobacterales; family Roseobacteraceae; genus Ruegeria; species Ruegeria sp. H3. The sequence continues at coordinate 173,869 of NZ_JBQFOD010000008.1, forward strand.
GACATCTGACATGGCTCAAACGTTCCTTGGCCAGAAACGTCTTCGTAAATATTACGGCAAAATCCGCGAAGTTTTGGAAATGCCGAACCTCATTGAGGTGCAGAAATCTTCTTATGATCTTTTCCTGCGCTCCGGCGATGCTGAACAGCCCACAGACGGCGAAGGCATCAAGGGCGTGTTCCAGTCGGTTTTCCCGATCAAGGATTTCAACGAAACCTCCGTTCTGGAGTTCGTGAAGTATGATCTGGAAAAACCCAAATATGACGTCGAAGAGTGCATGCAGCGTGACATGACCTACAGCGCGCCGCTGAAGGTCACACTGCGTCTGATCGTTTTCGATGTCGACGAGGACACTGGCGCGAAATCGGTCAAAGACATCAAGGAACAGGACGTGTTCATGGGCGATATGCCCCTGATGACGCCGAACGGAACGTTCATCGTGAACGGCACCGAGCGTGTGATCGTGTCCCAGATGCACCGCTCCCCCGGTGTGTTCTTTGACCACGACAAGGGCAAGACCCATTCCTCGGGCAAGCTGTTGTTTGCCTGCCGCATCATCCCGTATCGCGGCAGCTGGCTGGACTTTGAGTTCGACGCCAAAGACATCGTGTTCGCCCGTATCGACCGTCGCCGCAAACTGCCTGTGACAACCCTGCTCTATGCGCTGGGTCTGGATCAGGAAGCGATCATGGATGCTTACTACAACACCGTGTCCTACAAGCTGGACAAGAAGAAAGGCTGGGTCACGCCATTCTTCCCCGAGCGCGTACGCGGTACCCGCCCAACCTATGATCTGGTCGACGCGAAATCCGGTGAAGTGATTGCCGAAGCAGGCAAGAAAGTCACCCCGCGCGCGGTCAAGAAACTGATCGACGAAGGCAGCGTCACCAACCTGTTGGTGCCCTTCGACAACATCGTCGGCAAGTATGTCGCCAAGGACATCATCAACGAAGAAACCGGTGCGATCTATGTCGAAGCCGGTGATGAGCTGACGCTGGAATATGACAAAGACGGCGATCTGATCGGCGGCACCGCGAAAGAGCTTATCGACGCGGGCGTCACTGACATTCCGGTTCTGGACATCGACAACGTCAATGTTGGCCCCTACATGCGCAACACCATGGCTCAGGACAAGAACATGAGCCGCGAAACCGCGCTCATGGACATCTACCGCGTCATGCGTCCGGGTGAGCCGCCCACCGTCGAAGCTGCGTCGGCTCTGTTCGACACCCTGTTCTTCGACAGCGAGCGGTATGACCTGTCCGCCGTTGGACGCGTGAAAATGAACATGCGTCTGGCTCTGGACGCGCCGGATACCCTGCGCACCCTGCGCCGCGAGGATATCGTGGCCTGCATCAAAGCGCTGGTTGAACTGCGTGACGGCAAAGGCGACGTGGACGATATCGACCACCTCGGCAACCGTCGTGTGCGTTCGGTCGGCGAACTGATGGAAAACCAGTACCGTGTTGGCCTGCTGCGCATGGAGCGCGCGATCAAAGAGCGTATGTCGTCGGTCGAGATCGACACCGTGATGCCTCAGGATCTGATCAACGCGAAACCGGCTGCAGCTGCTGTTCGCGAATTCTTCGGCTCGTCGCAGCTGTCGCAGTTCATGGACCAGACCAACCCGCTGTCGGAAGTCACCCACAAACGCCGCCTCTCGGCGCTTGGCCCCGGTGGTCTGACGCGCGAACGTGCAGGCTTTGAGGTACGCGACGTGCACCCGACCCACTATGGCCGGATGTGCCCGATTGAAACGCCGGAAGGTCCGAACATCGGTCTGATCAACTCGCTGGCCACCTTTGCCCGCGTGAACAAGTATGGCTTCATCGAAACACCGTACCGCGTTGTCAAAGACGCCGAGGTGACTGATGAGGTTCACTACATGTCCGCGACCGAGGAAATGCGTCACACCGTGGCGCAGGCGAATGCAACGCTGGATGCGGATGGCAAGTTCATCAACGATCTGGTGTCGACCCGTCAGGCTGGTGACTACACGCTTGCCCCGCGCGAGAATGTCGACCTGATCGACGTGTCGCCGAAACAGCTGGTTTCGGTCGCTGCATCGCTGATACCGTTCCTTGAAAACGACGACGCCAACCGCGCTCTGATGGGCTCGAACATGCAACGTCAGGCGGTTCCGCTGCTGCGGGCCGAGGCACCGCTGGTCGGTACCGGTATCGAGGAAAAGGTTGCGATCGACTCGGGTGCTGCGATCCAGGCGAAACGCGCCGGTATCATCGACCAGGTCGATGCCCAGCGTATCGTTATCCGCGCCACCGAGGATCTGGAACTGGGCGACGCTGGCGTTGACATCTATCGTCTGCGCAAGTTCCAGCGTTCGAACCAGAACACCTGCATCAACCAGCGTCCGCTGATCAAGGTGGGTGACACCGTCCAGAAGGGCGAGGTCATTGCCGACGGTCCGTCGACTGATATGGGTGAACTGGCCCTTGGTAAGAACGTGGTCGTCGCGTTCATGCCGTGGAACGGTTACAACTACGAAGACTCGATCCTGATCTCGGAACGTATCGCGCGTGATGACGTCTTTACCTCGGTCCATATCGAGGAGTTTGAAGTCGCCGCCCGTGACACCAAGCTGGGTCCGGAAGAGATCACCCGCGACATTCCGAACGTCGGTGAAGAAGCGCTGCGTAACCTCGACGAGGCGGGCATCGTTTACATCGGTGCGGATGTTGAGCCGGGCGATATTCTGGTCGGCAAGATTACTCCGAAGGGCGAAAGCCCGATGACCCCGGAAGAAAAGCTGCTGCGCGCCATCTTTGGTGAAAAAGCATCTGACGTGCGCGACACCTCGCTGCGCGTGAAGCCGGGCGATTACGGTACGGTCGTTGAGGTCCGCGTCTTCAACCGTCACGGCGTCGAGAAAGACGAACGTGCGCTGCAGATCGAGCGTGAGGAAGTTGAACGTCTGGCCCGTGACCGGGACGACGAGCTGGCAATCCTTGACCGCAACATCTATGCGCGTCTACAGGGCCTGATCCTGGGTAAAACCGCTGTGAAAGGCCCGAAAGGCGTCAAGGCAGGGTCGGTGATCACCGAGGAACTGCTGGAAACCCTGACCCGTGGTCAGTGGTGGCAGCTGGCGCTGGAAGGCGAGCAGGATGCACAGATCGTCGAAGCTCTGAACGAGCAGTACGAAGTGCAAAAGCGTGCTCTGGACGCCCGTTTTGAAGACAAGGTCGAAAAGGTCCGCCGTGGCGACGACCTGCCGCCGGGTGTGATGAAGATGGTCAAAGTCTTCATCGCCGTGAAGCGCAAGCTGCAGCCGGGCGACAAGATGGCCGGTCGTCACGGGAACAAAGGTGTGATCTCCAAGGTTGTTCCGATGGAAGACATGCCGTTCCTGGCCGATGGTACTCCGGTCGACTTCTGTCTGAACCCGCTGGGTGTGCCTTCGCGTATGAACGTTGGTCAGATCCTTGAAACCCATATGGGTTGGGCCGCGCGCGGTCTGGGTCTGAACATCGATGACGCTCTGGGTGAATACCGCCGCTCTGGCGACCTGACCCCGGTGCGCGAAGCGATGAAGCTGGCCTATGGCGAGGATGTCTACGAAGAAGGCATCACCGGTCTGGACGAGGATGGCCTGATCGAGGCTGCGGGCAATGTGACCCGCGGTGTTCCGATCGCAACCCCGGTCTTCGACGGCGCCAAAGAGGCGGACGTCAACGACGCGCTGGTACGTGCGGGCTTCTCGGAAAGCGGTCAGTCGGTTCTGTTCGACGGGCGTACCGGTGAGCAATTCGCGCGTCCGGTGACCGTGGGCATCAAGTACCTGCTGAAACTTCACCACCTTGTGGACGACAAGATCCACGCGCGTTCGACCGGGCCGTACAGCCTGGTGACCCAGCAGCCGCTGGGTGGTAAGGCGCAGTTCGGTGGTCAGCGCTTTGGTGAGATGGAGGTCTGGGCTCTGGAAGCTTACGGCGCCGCCTACACCCTGCAGGAGATGCTGACCGTGAAATCGGATGACGTCGCCGGCCGGACCAAGGTCTATGAATCGATCGTCAAGGGCGAGGATAACTTTGAAGCGGGCGTACCGGAATCGTTCAACGTTCTGGTTAAAGAAGTCCGTGGCCTCGGCCTGAATATGGAACTCCTGGATGCGGAGGTTGAGGAGTAAGGGCGCTGCCCTTTCTCCCGTCCCCCCTTCCGCAAGATTTGAGGTAACAAATGAACCAGGAAATCACCAACAACCCGTTCAACCCGCTGACGCCCCCGAAGGTTTTTGACGAGATCAAGGTCTCGTTGGCGTCGCCCGAGCGGATCCTGTCTTGGTCCTATGGCGAGATCAAGAAACCCGAAACCATCAACTACCGGACGTTCAAGCCTGAACGTGACGGTCTGTTCTGCGCTCGTATCTTTGGCCCGATCAAAGATTACGAATGTCTGTGCGGCAAATATAAGCGGATGAAGTATCGCGGCGTTGTCTGCGAGAAATGCGGTGTGGAAGTCACTCTGCAGAAAGTTCGCCGTGAGCGTATGGGCCACATCGAATTGGCCGCGCCCGTTGCGCATATCTGGTTCCTGAAATCGCTGCCGTCCCGCATCGGTCTGATGCTGGACATGACGCTGCGCGATCTGGAACGCGTTCTGTACTTTGAAAACTATGTCGTCATCGAGCCCGGTCTGACTGACCTGACCTATGGCCAGATGCTGACAGAAGAAGAGTACATGGACGCTCAGGATGCCTATGGCATGGACGCGTTCACCGCGAATATCGGTGCCGAAGCCATCCGTGAGATGCTTGCCCAGATCGATCTGGAAGCCGAAGCCGAGCAGCTGCGCGCTGATCTGGCCGAAGCAACCGGCGAGCTGAAGCCCAAGAAGATCATCAAGCGTCTGAAGGTTGTTGAATCCTTCCTCGAGTCGGGCAACCGGCCCGAATGGATGGTGATGACCGTAATCCCGGTCATCCCGCCGGAACTGCGTCCGCTGGTTCCGCTGGATGGTGGCCGTTTCGCGACCTCGGATCTGAACGATCTGTATCGCCGCGTCATCAACCGGAACAACCGTCTGAAGCGTCTGATCGAGCTGCGCGCGCCTGACATCATCGTCCGCAACGAAAAGCGGATGCTGCAGGAATCCGTGGATGCTCTGTTCGACAACGGCCGTCGTGGCCGCGTGATCACCGGCGCTAACAAGCGCCCGCTTAAATCGCTGTCGGACATGCTGAAAGGGAAACAGGGTCGCTTCCGTCAGAACCTTCTGGGTAAGCGCGTCGACTTCTCGGGCCGTTCGGTCATTGTGACTGGTCCGGAACTCAAGCTGCACCAGTGTGGCTTGCCCAAGAAGATGGCGCTGGAGCTGTTCAAGCCGTTCATCTATTCGCGCCTTGAAGCCAAGGGTCTGTCTTCGACCGTGAAACAGGCGAAGAAACTGGTCGAGAAAGAGCGTCCCGAAGTGTGGGATATCCTCGACGAGGTGATCCGCGAACATCCTGTCATGCTGAACCGTGCGCCGACGCTGCACCGTCTTGGCATTCAGGCGTTCGAGCCGGTCCTGATCGAAGGTAAAGCCATCCAGCTGCACCCGCTGGTCTGTTCGGCCTTTAACGCCGACTTCGACGGGGACCAGATGGCGGTTCACGTTCCGCTGAGCCTTGAGGCCCAGCTGGAAGCCCGTGTTCTGATGATGTCGACGAACAACGTTCTGTCGCCTGCAAACGGCGCGCCGATTATCGTTCCGTCGCAGGATATGATCCTGGGTCTCTACTATGTGACCCTGGAACGCGAAGGTATGCCGGGCGAAGGCAAGGTGTTCGGGTCGATCGACGAAGTTCAGCACGCGCTGGATTCCGGCGAAGTGCATCTGCACTCGAAAATCACCGCGCGGATCACGCAGATCGACGACGAAGGCAACGAAGTTCAGAAGCGTTATGAAACCACTCCGGGCCGTCTGCGTCTGGGTGCGTTGCTGCCACTGAACAACAAAGCACCGTTCGATCTGGTCAACCGCCTGCTGCGGAAGAAAGAAGTGCAGCAGGTGATCGACACCGTCTACCGCTACTGCGGTCAGAAAGAATCGGTCATTTTCTGTGACCAGATCATGTCGATGGGCTTCAAAGAAGCGTTCAAGGCGGGCATTTCGTTCGGCAAGGACGACATGGTCATTCCGGACGACAAGTGGGGCATCGTTGATGACACCCGCGGTCAGGTGAAGGACTTTGAACAGCAGTACATGGACGGCCTGATCACTCAGGGCGAAAAGTACAATAAAGTTGTTGATGCCTGGTCGAAGTGTAACGACCGCGTCACTGATGCGATGATGAGCACGATCTCGTCGTCGGATCGGGCAGAGGACGGGTCTGAGCAGGAACCGAACTCGGTCTACATGATGGCCCACTCCGGCGCGCGTGGCTCGGTCACTCAGATGAAACAGCTGGGCGGTATGCGCGGCCTGATGGCCAAGCCGAACGGTGACATCATTGAGACGCCGATCATCTCGAACTTTAAAGAGGGTCTGACCGTTCTCGAGTACTTCAACTCGACCCACGGTGCCCGTAAGGGTCTGTCGGATACCGCTCTGAAGACGGCGAACTCGGGTTACCTGACCCGTCGTCTGGTGGACGTGGCACAAGACTGTATCGTTCGTGAGATCGACTGTGGCACCGAGCGTGCGATCACTGCCGAAGCGGCCGTGAACGACGGTGAGGTTGTCGCCTCGCTGGCTGAGCGGGTGCTGGGTCGTGTCGCGGCTGATGATGTTCTGCGTCCGGGCACCGATGAGGTGATCGTGGCTGCAGGTCAGCTGATCGACGAACGTATGGCGGACACCATCGACGAAGCCGGTGTTGCGTCGATGCGCATCCGCTCGCCTCTGACCTGTGAGTCCGAGGAAGGCGTCTGTGCAACCTGCTACGGTCGTGACCTAGCCCGCGGTACCATGGTGAACACAGGTGAAGCTGTCGGCATCATCGCCGCGCAGTCGATCGGTGAACCCGGTACACAGCTGACCATGCGGACCTTCCACATTGGTGGTGTTGCGCAAGGTGGTCAGCAGTCGTTCCAGGAAGCCAGCCAGGACGGTGTCGTTTCCTTCGAGAACCCGCAGATTCTGGTCAATGCCGCAGGCGAAAGCCTGGTCATGGGCCGAAACATGAAGCTGGTGATCAAGGACGAACACGGCGAAGAGCGTGCCAACCACAAGCTGGGCTACGGCTCGAAGCTGTTCGTCAAGGACGGCACCAAGGTTGCCCGTGGCGACAAGCTGTTCGAATGGGATCCCTACACTCTGCCGATCATCGCCGAGAAAGCCGGTACCGCGAAATATGTCGACCTTGTTTCGGGCCTTGCTGTCCGTGACGAGACCGACGACGCAACTGGTATGACCCAGAAGATCGTGATCGACTGGCGCGCGGCCCCCAAAGGCAGCGACCTCAAGCCCGAGATCATTCTGGTCGGTGAAGATGGCGAGCCAGTCCGCAACGATGCGGGCAACCCGGTTCACTATCCGATGTCGGTGGATGCGATCCTGTCGGTTGAAGACGGTCAAACCGTCGAAGCCGGTGACGTTGTCGCGCGTATCCCGCGTGAAGGTGCCAAGACCAAGGACATCACCGGTGGTCTGCCGCGTGTGGCCGAACTGTTCGAAGCGCGTCGTCCGAAAGATCACGCGATCATCGCAGAAGCCGATGGTTACGTGCGCTTTGGCCGCGACTACAAGAACAAGCGCCGCATCAGCATCGAACCGGCGGACGAGTCCATGGAGACCATCGAGTACATGGTGCCCAAGGGCAAGCACATCCCGGTCGCCGAAGGGGACTTCATCCAGAAGGGTGAATACCTGATGGACGGCAACCCGGCTCCGCATGACATCCTGTCCATCATGGGTGTCGAAGCGCTGGCGGATTACATGATTGACGAGGTGCAGGACGTCTATCGTTTGCAGGGCGTGAAGATCAACGACAAGCACATCGAGGTCATCGTGCGCCAGATGCTGCAGAAGTGGGAGATCCTGGATTCAGGCGACACCACCCTGCTGAAAGGCGAGCATGTGGACAAGCAGGAGTTCGACGCGGCCAACGAGAAGACCATCGCCCGCGGTGGTCGTCCGGCACAGGGCGAGCCGATCCTTCTGGGGATCACCAAAGCCTCGCTGCAAACGCGTTCGTTCATCTCGGCGGCGTCGTTCCAGGAAACCACCCGCGTGCTGACCGAAGCGTCCGTGCAGGGCAAGAAGGACAAGCTGGTTGGCCTGAAAGAGAACGTCATCGTCGGTCGTCTGATCCCCGCCGGTACAGGTGGGGCAACTCAGGCCGTGCGTCAGGTGGCGCAATCGCGCGACAACGTCGTGATCGAAGCCCGCCGGGAAGAGGCCGAAGCCGCCGCTGCCCTGGCAGCTCCGACCTTCGACGACGACATGGTGGGCGACGAGTTGGACGTTCTGGTGGAAACCCCGGAAAGCCGCGAGTAAGGCTTGCAGTTTACGAATAGGAGGGGCCCCGCGATTTCGTGGGGCCTTTTTATTTTGAGCAACAGGAGTCGAGCATGCTGCGCGAGCTAGATCAATTGCTTCAAACCATAGTGTCAGTTGTATTAATTAAATTCTTCGCGGCAAACTCTGCATGCACTCAACGTTTAGTTACGCTGTTGCTACTTTTGGCGTTGTTGCGGCTACCAAGGATTGATCGAGGTATCGCAGATCAAGGAGTTTAGAGTACAAACACCTGCCGCTTGCTGAACAACGGCTTGAAGGGGTTTCAGATGGGTTTGCTTCGCAATGCCAGAAGAGCTTTGGCGCTTCCGCTCGTTTGGTTTTTTATCGTTGCAGCACCGAGTTTGGCAGAAGAAACAAAACCTAATGAAAACACGCGGCCCAATTCAGAACGGCTTCGAAGCTTGGAATCCAGATTGCCCGCGGTGGATGGAATCAATGGCAAGTTAGCCGCGTCTGCATCAGCGGGAGACGTAGAAAGCTACTCTATAAATGGCTCGGTGAGCTTTCCCCTAGGCCAATCCTTCGGACTACAGCTTGACGGTGTGGTATCAGAATCTGACGGTGGAGCATCCGGTGGTATTTTGACATATGGGCTTGGTGCACATGCTTTCTGGCGAGATCCGTCCCGAGGGTTGTTCGGCTTTTATGGTCATACTCAGCAATCGGACACTGCAGGTGGCATCACGAACTATACCGCCGCTGCTGAAACCGAAATCTATTGGGATCGTGTTACGCTCTCCAACCTTTCTGGATTGAATGGGTTCGAAAACTATGGTTCAGACTTCTTTAGTTTAACCAACTTTGCCTATTATCCGACGGACAACCTTCAGTTGGGTATCGGGCACGGGTACTCCAATGGGAGACATTCTCTTTTGCTTGGCAGCGAATGGGATATTGGACCGGGACGGAACAGAACTACGTCGCTTTTTGCGAACGCCGTTCTGCCCGAAGGTCAAGATGCTGTGGTCAACTTCGGGCTGCAAGTCTACTTTGGTCAAAAGAACAAGTCATTGATCCGGAGGCACCGTGAGGATGATCCCAGCGAGTACCTCCTAGGCGCAGTGTTCCTTATCGCGTTAGGTTATGGTGCTATCGTAGTGGGCACCGTTGAAGGGATCTATGACGTTCTGTGTTTGGATGGTAGGATCGGCCCAGTTGAATGCTATGAAATCTACAGTGGTAACTAATAACTGAGCTTTTGGATGTGCGTCGTGCGAAGAGGCTTGAGACTATATTCTGTGCTCAGACGGTTTAAGATATAGCCAACCTTGTCGACTATGTTTGCCGTGCAGCTTAAGCATCTTTTGGAACGACTGCGTCGAGGTACACAAAGTGTAAGACCCTGTGCTTATCGGGCGCCTACATCTCCTGTGCCATCAATGTCACTTCTTTGGATAGGATAAGTTTGACCCCGAACCTGAAAGGCGCCTTGCTGATGATGGGCAGCATGATGGCCTTTACCATCAATGACACGCTGGTGAAGGTCGCATTGCGGGATCTGCCATTGTTTCAGTTGATTGCCTTACGTGGATTGTTGGCGACGGCGCTTGTCTATCTGTTGGCCCGGCATCTGGGCGCGTTTCATCTACGATTTCCACGGCATGACAGATGGTTGATTGCCCTGCGCTGTGTGGCGGAGCTGTCAGCAACCTTCTTCTTTTTGACTGCGTTGAAACATATGCCTTTGGCGAATGTGACGGCGGTTTTGCAGGTCTTGCCCCTCACGGTAACGCTTGGGGCCGCGTTGTTCTTTCACGAAGCAATCGGCTGGCGGCGCATGGTGGCGATTGCGATGGGGTTTGCCGGGATGCTGCTGATCGTTCGGCCCGGCCCCGAGGGGTTTGACCTTTACGCGATCTATGCGTTGGTTGCGGTGCTTTCGGTCACTGCGCGAGACCTAATTACGCGCCGAATGTCGGCCGAGGTGCCTTCGATGGTCGTTACGCTTGCGACGTCATTCTCGATCACGGCGACGGCCGCGATTGTATCGATCTTTGAAGGATGGGTGCCGGTCTCTGTCGCCACGGGTGGATTGGTTGTTTCGGCTTCAATTTTCGTTCTGGTTGCCTATTTGTGCAGTGTCATGGTGATGCGGGTCGGTGAGGTCGGATTCGTCGCGCCGTTTCGTTATACCGGTTTACTGTGGGCGCTTGGGTTGGGCTGGCTGGTCTTTGGGGACTGGCCGGATGCGATTACCATGATGGGTGCGATGCTTGTGGTTGGCTCGGGCCTGTTTACGCTGTTTCGGACGCGTGCGCGTCAGCCCGAGGTGTGAACGCGCCGCACGGTCTGTATGTCGATGGCAAAGCGGGTGCGAAACTCTGCTTCGTGGGCCGTGTCCAAAGGTTTCAATTCGATCTGCGCATTGCGTGTGGCAGGTGAATCGTTGAACCCGTTCAGGCTGCGCACCCACATTGGAGCGTCCGGATAGCTGACGACCGACATGATGCGACCCAGCCGGTTATGGGTATAGCTCATGATGGTGGCAGAGCTTCCACCGCGCACATACATACCCAAGCCAGCAGTGACTAGAGGCCGATGCACCATTGCGGCCTGCACGCCATCCGCACTCATGCGCGCAAGATACCCGCAATTGAAGTCGATCCCCACAGTCTCATGAGTTTGCATCAAACCGGCGCAATCCTGAGCGGCTTGGCGCAGACGCTCCACAAAATCTACCGAGACGGCATCATCGTCGTCATGGCGAAATTGCAGGCACGCTTGGTTCGGGTCGGTGCGGGCGTTGTTTAGAAGCTCTTTCATCAAACGCCGGTGTCGGGCAGGGGGCTTTTGTATGATCCGCACTTGCGACATTCCAGCGGTCAGATCACGCAGACGATCATGGGCGGGTTTGGGCAGGCAGTCCCCGATCAGGATCAGCAGTTGAAACTCTTGATCCGTTTGGTTTCGGAAACAGGGCAGGGTCGAGGCTTCGAACAAACGGAACCTCTCTTCCAGACGTGCAGGAGCATAGAGGTAGCGCCGCCGATCCTCGGTTGTCTCATGCTGGACCTGAAAACCACCAATGGCGGGATAGGAAAACCGGCACAGGCCAATGACCGGCATGGAGGTCGGGCGCGTCATGCTGCGCCATGCACCTTGCGCACGACCTCCTGATCAATGGCGTAGCGGGCGATAAACTCACCTTCCATCTCGGGGGTCAGAGGCTGCAGGTCGACCTTGTTCTTGCGGGCGTGAGGAGAGTCATTAAATTCATGCAGCGTCCGCACCCACATCGGCGCGTCCCCGTACGAGATCACGGGCATCGACCGCCCGATCTTGTTATGGGTATAGCTGATGATGGCTTTGTCGCAGCCGCCAGCAACATACATACCCAGTCCGACGCCCAATTGATTGATAAAAACACGTGCAGCCTGAATGCCATCTGCATCACAACGCGCCAGAAACCCGTGGCAAAAATCCACGGCAACGGTTGAATGACTCTCGATCAGGCCGCGACCTTCTTGAATGGCGATGCGTAGGCGTTCGACCAGATCAACGGATACGGCATCGTCATCATCATGCCGGAACTGAATGCAGGGCTGATCCGGGTCGGTGCGGGCCTCGTTCAGGACATCACGCATCACTTGGCGTGTCTTCAACCCGATGTCGGCAGGTTTTGAAACGATCCGAACCTGTTTCACATCCGCCGTCAGATCATTCAGTCGTTCGCGGGCCTGTTTCGGAAGACAGTCGCCTGTCACGACCAGAAGCTCAAAATCTTCATCCGTCTGTTCACGGAAACACGGCAGGGTTGAGGATTCGAACAGGCGGAACCGTTCTTCCAACCGGTTGGGGTTATACAGATGATGCCGCCGCTCGTCGATCGTTTCATGTTCGATCTGAAAGCTGCCCAAAGCCGGAAACGAGAAACGGCACAGTCCGATGACCTGCATTGAGAACCTGTTCTTTTCGCTCTTCCGGCTACTATGGCGTTGCTTTAGACCCGCGGCAACCGAAAGACATTTGCGCGCGAACCGGGGGCGGATCACGCTGTGAATGCCGGGCTGTTGACACTCGGGCCGACTCCCCCTATTACGCGCGACATCTCGGTAACGGGGGCCGCCCCATAACCGATTTCAGTAATGAACTGGTCAAGACCCGGACAATTTTGCAGTTCGCGTCCTCTGATAACCAACCGCGACGTTCACCTCGGAATGGGAACGCTCGCGGGTTTTGCGCTTGTGGACGCATAAGTGCAGCAAATTTAACCGCACGCAACCCGCGTGCATGTCATGTGTGTTGCAAAACGGGGAAGAAACCGGAATGCCAACTATTCAACAGCTGATCCGCAAACCGCGGCAGCCCAAAGTAAAACGCTCGAAGTCCATGCACCTGGAGCAGTGCCCGCAGAAACGCGGCGTCTGCACACGTGTATATACAACCACACCGAAGAAGCCGAACTCGGCTATGCGTAAGGTTGCCAAGGTGCGCCTGACCAACGGGTTCGAGGTCATCTCGTACATCCCCGGTGAAAGCCACAACCTGCAGGAACACTCGGTTGTTCTGATCCGTGGCGGCCGTGTAAAAGACCTTCCTGGTGTGCGTTATCACATCCTGCGCGGTGTTCTGGATACTCAGGGCGTCAAAGACCGTAAGCAACGTCGTTCGAAATACGGCGCGAAGCGTCCCAAGTAAGAAGGAGAGGCTGATATGTCACGTCGTCACGCCGCCGAAAAACGCGAAGTCCTGCCTGACGCCAAATTTGGCGACAAGGTACTGACCAAATTCATGAACAACCTGATGATCGACGGCAAGAAGTCGGTCGCAGAGCGCATCGTTTACAACGCGTTTGACCGCGTTGAGAACAAGATCAAGCGCGCTCCTGTCGAAGTGTTCCACGAAGCGCTCGACAACATCAAACCTTCGGTCGAGGTTCGCTCGCGCCGGGTTGGTGGTGCAACCTATCAGGTTCCGGTCGAAGTGCGCCCCGAGCGCCGCGAAGCACTGGCCATCCGTTGGCTGATCACTGCTGCGCGTGGCCGCAACGAAAACACCATGGAAGAACGCCTCGCCGGCGAACTGCTGGACGCTGTACAGTCCCGCGGTACCGCCGTGAAGAAGCGCGAAGACACCCACAAGATGGCCGAGGCGAACAAAGCCTTCAGCCACTACCGTTGGTAATTCAGAGGCTTATCAAAAATGGCACGCGAATATCCGCTAGAACTATACCGTAACTTCGGTATCATGGCGCACATCGACGCAGGTAAGACCACCTGCTCAGAGCGTATCCTGTATTACACTGGTAAATCCCACAACATCGGTGAGGTGCACGATGGTGCAGCCACCATGGACTGGATGGAGCAGGAGCAGGAACGCGGCATCACCATCACTTCGGCTGCGACCACCACCTTCTGGGAACGCACCGAAGACGGTCAGACCGCCGATACCCCCAAGCACCGCCTGAACATCATCGACACCCCCGGCCACGTTGACTTCACCATCGAAGTTGAGCGTTCGCTGGCGGTTCTCGACGGTGCCGTCTGCGTTCTGGACGCAAACGCCGGTGTTGAACCCCAGACCGAAACCGTGTGGCGTCAGGCTGATCGCTACAAGGTTCCGCGTATGGTTTTCGTCAACAAGATGGACAAGATCGGCGCAGACTTCTTCAACTGCGTTCGCATGATCGAAGACCGCACCGGCGCACGCGCTGTTCCGGTTGGTATTCCGATCGGCGCCGAGTCCGAGTTGGAAGGCCTGATCGACCTGGTCACCATGGAAGAGTGGCTGTGGCAGGGCGAAGATCTGGGCGCAAGCTGGATCAAAGCTCCGATCCGCGACAGCCTGAAAGACATGGCTGACGAATGGCGTGGCAAGATGATCGAAGCGGCCGTCGAAATGGACGACGACGCGATGATGGAATACCTGGAAGGCAATGAGCCCGACGTTGAGACCCTGCGCGCCCTGCTGCGCAAAGGTACCCTGGACATCGCGTTTGTTCCGGTTCTGGGTGGTTCGGCGTTCAAGAACAAAGGCGTTCAGCCGCTGCTCAACGCTGTGATCGACTATCTGCCCAGCCCGCTGGACGTTGTTGATTACATGGGCTTTAAGCCTGGCGACGAGGAAGAAGTTCGTGACATCGCACGTCGTGCCGATGACGCAATGGCGTTCTCGGGCCTGGCGTTCAAAATCATGAACGACCCCTTCGTTGGCTCGCTGACCTTCACCCGGATCTACTCGGGCACCATGAACAAGGGTGACTCGATCCTGAACTCGACCAAAGGTAAGAAAGAGCGCATCGGTCGTATGATGATGATGCACTCGAACAACCGGGAAGAGATCGAAGAAGCGTTTGCAGGCGACATCATCGCGCTGGCGGGTCTGAAAGACACCACCACCGGTGACACCCTGTGTGATGCGAAAGAGCCTGTGGTTCTGGAAACCATGACCTTCCCCGATCCGGTGATCGAGATCGCGGTGGAGCCCAAAACCAAGGGCGACCAAGAGAAAATGTCCCAGGGTCTGGCCCGTCTGGCCGCTGAAGACCCGTCCTTCCGCGTGGAAACTGATCTGGAATCGGGTCAGACCATCATGAAGGGCATGGGCGAACTTCACCTGGACATCCTGGTTGACCGTCTGAAGCGCGAGTTCAAGGTTGAAGCGAACATCGGTGCACCGCAGGTGGCCTATCGTGAAACCATCTCGATGCCGGTCGAGCACACCTACACCCACAAGAAACAGTCGGGTGGTTCGGGTCAGTTCGGTGAAGTTAAGCTGGAAATCCAACCGACCGAGCCGGGCGAAGGTTATTCGTTCGAAAGCCGCATCGTTGGTGGTGCCGTTCCGAAGGAATACATCCCCGGTGTTGAAAAAGGCATCAACTCGGTCATGGATAGCGGCCCGCTGGCTGGCTTCCCCGTGATCGACTTCAAGGTTGCCCTGCTGGACGGTAAGTTCCACGACGTTGACTCGAGCGTTCTGGCGTTCGAAATCGCGGCCCGTATGTGTATGCGTGAAGGCATGCGTAAAGCTGGCGCGAAACTGCTGGAACCGATCATGAAGGTCGAAGTGATCACCCCGGAAGAATATACCGGCGGTATCATCGGTGACCTGACCTCGCGTCGTGGCCAGGTGTCTGGTCAGGAACCGCGCGGCAACGCGATCGCGATCGACGCGTTCGTTCCGCTGGCGAACATGTTCGGCTACATCAACACTCTGCGTTCGATGTCGTCGGGCCGTGCCCAGTTCACCATGCAGTTCGACCACTACGATCCGGTTCCGCAGAACATCTCGGACGAGATTCAGGCGAAATACGCATAAGCGAAGATTTGAGGGAGCTCCGATCAGGGGCTCCCTTCATTACCGAAAAAGGAGGCCATCATGGCAAAGGAAAAGTTTGAGCGTACAAAACCGCACGTCAACATCGGCACGATTGGCCACGTTGACCACGGCAAGACGACGCTGACCGCAG